>JAQTSH010000079.1:2893-7152 GCA_028711405.1 Methanoregula sp. | reverse complement strand
TATAACTATTATCTTCTCAGTTATATAACTAAGCCCCCATTTCTTCATTCACGACTCCTCGCGGGAGCAGGATCTCAAGGGGATAAAATCTGAAATACTAGGTTTGAATATGTGCGAACGCCGAGATCAAGTACTACAGACTGCATGCGGAAAGATGGCAGCCATCGTACACCGTGGATTTGTGGAGGAGTGCCGGACGACCTATGAGTGCCGTTTCGCCTGGTTTGATGCAAATCACCTGCCCGTGAACGGACCGATTCGGGAGGTTTACTTAAAAGATCCCCGTGATGTCCTGCAAGAGGGTCTCCACACGCAGATCTATACACCGGTCGGATGACCGGTTCCGATTCCCGACACGTCACGACCAATCAGAAACGTATTGACGCGAGGTTCCATTACGGACGAAGTCGTGTTGCCGTGATTTCAGAAACCGGGAATACTCCGTAGTAGGTGATCGTATCTGTGACTGTCTTTGTTATCGTGTAGTCAGGTGTCGTCTCGGTTATTATCGAGAGATCAGTCCATCGTTCACCCGCCTGGAGAGCGATCGTCTGGTTCAGGTACGAAAGGTATACCGTGCCATTTGTCGTAAATCCGCGAACAACAAAACCATTCTCCATGTAAGGAAGAGAGTATCCCCCGTGCAGCATGCCTGACGCTCCACTGCCACAATCCCCGGACACGTGTGTGCCACTGCCGTAGATGAGGAGGAGCGATTGATTGATCTCAAATGTGACAAGTCCTTCAAGTACTCCCCTCTCGGGATCAAACAGGTAGGTCGGGAAATCGATCATGAGCAGGGGATACGTCCCATTTGTGGTCGTGCCATCGATATAGACCTGGTGATCGATAAACGCATATGTGCCAGGATTGGGGGAACCCGATGGGATGTAGGGTGCCTGGATGCAACCCGTAGCGAAGACCAGGGCAAGGACGAGCAGAAGAGCCAAAAGCGCCAGATATAGAATTGGCTGCGGGTTGTTCATACCTACCGGTGGAACGGGGTGCTTCATCTCTGTTGCGGCACGGAATTTCATATCCATGGATTGTCCGGGTTTTTTATGGTGCAGGATGAGCCAACAGGTCTATTCAAAAAAATTAAAACTCTTCAGTTGATGACCGGTCAATGAAACCGCATTCCGGTAAAGATACTGCACATACCGTTCATCTGCCGTCAATGTTTTTTAAGGTCAGTTCCGCTTTCTTTTTCTCCGCCGGCAAAAATCACTCACCAGTATGTTCATATCCCTCTTTTCGGAAACAGTTGTATCAACGGTTATGGAGTGCGGATATGAGTGAAATGAACCTTGCCTGTTTCGATGCGATGGACGATGCCGGAAAACACCAGTACCTGGAGTTTTTGCTCTGGCATTACCGGGTGGTGGATGGATTCTGGTTCATCTACGTTGCCGAACACTATGGTCAGCCGGCGGCAGAAGCGTTAAACGAGAAAGTCTGGGGGCGTGTTGCCGGGATGGCAGCAAAAGATATCAGACAACGGTTTCACATCACAGAAAAAGGACTTCATGGGTTTGTCCTTGCACTCCGCCACTTTCCATGGGCGATGATCGTCGGTTACGATATTGATGAACGCGAGGACGAGATACTGATCTCGGTGCCGTCCTGCCCGACCCAAACCGCCCGCTTACGAAGGGGTTTGGAAGAATATGTCTGCCGCGAGATGCACCGCGCAGAGTTCACGGGATTCGCGCAGGAGATCGATCCACGGATCCGGGTGGAGTGCCTGTTCGCTCCACCGGATCCCCATCCTGAAGGGATGTTCTGTCAATGGCGGTTCTTCCTTGCCGGGGATACATGAGGATTTCCCGCATGACGTAAGGACCGTTCCGGAAAGTTCCATTCGTCTCCGAAGGATGATCCGGTGGTTTTTATCATTTCAGTTCTTCTGCGAGGATCTCAAAAAACCGTTCCTGTGCCTGGCGTTCAATCCACGGGCAGTGTCCACACTGGGGGAGGAGGATGAACCGGAAGTTACGCAGCACTCGTGCCAACGGGATATTGATGCCATCCGCCGGATGGGGATCGTAATCCCCGTGAATGGCAACCACCGGGCAGGGGATATGCCTGCCGTAAGACAGAAGGTTTCCCCTGCGCCGGTGCTGCTCGACATCATTCCATACGCTTTTGTAAATCTCATACTGGCAGGCAACCACATCAGACGAATGGGGGACCGGATCGAACGAGTCGCACCGGGAATACAGCTCCCCGCATTGTTGGAAGACCGTATCTTTGTCGGTGACGAGCGGGTTCTCGAGCTCTTTTTTTAGTGCCTGAAGTGTGTTGCGCTCTTCAGTGGAGAGCCGGTTCAGCCGGGTTGCGGCAATCTCTCCGGCATATGCTGCATCAAACACACCACTGCCGACAAGGATGAGTTTTTTTACATATCCGGGATTTGTGGCGGTGAAGATATAACTGAGCACCGCCCCCCAGGAGTGCCCGATGAGGGTCACCGGGAGATGTGCCTGCCGGTGCAGCACATCTTTTAATTCCTGCACTTGCTGGTCAAGGCTCGATGCAGACTGGAGTGGTTCGAGCACGCCCCGGCCCCGGGAGAGTACCCTCGCCACCGGTGCCATCGTACCGGGTGCTCCCGGTCCACCATGGATGACCGCGACCGTGTACGGAGCTCTGCCATACAACCTGAAGTTTTTCATCGTTACAAAAGAGGGTTAGGGTCGGGGATTATAAAGCCGCTCTCCTATATCCTTCATTCACGATACCCCATGACTCCTGTCTCCCTCCAAACGATTCTCGCACTTTATATACTCATCAATCTCGTCGCGTTTGTTCTCTTCACGCATGACAAGCGACATGCGCAAAACGGCAGGTGGCGAATTCCGGAGAGCACACTCATCCTTGTGGCGCTATTCGGACCATTTGGGGCATATGGCGCGATGAGGATCTTCCGGCACAAGACACGGAAGTGTATTTTTTACCTTGTACCGGTCTTTCTCGTGCTCCACGTGATCCTCTGGGGATATTACCTTCTCTCTGGCAGTGTAGGATGATGACAACTCCTCCGACAGCATGTTCCGGGTACGTGCTATTGCTTGTCCGTCATCCACAGGTCGCTATTGTGAATGTGCAAACCACGTCACTTTAATACCGGCACCGGTCATATGATTTTATCATGAGGACGAACAGGCACCAGTATTTCCTTGACCTCGCCTTCCGGTGCGCGCACCAAGGCACCTGCCTGCGGCGAAATTTCGGCGCGATCATTGTTGACGAATACAACACGATCGTCTCCACCGGCTATACCGGCGCACCACGTAAACAGATGGACTGCACAGAACTGAACCGGTGCTGGCGAAAAGAGCACAACATCCCCTCGGGATCGAACTACGAACGGTGCCGGAGCGTTCATGCGGAGATGAACGCACTGTTGCAGGCGGGCAAACAGGCACGCGGATGCACGCTCTACCTCGCAGGATTCGATGTCGAGACAGAAGAATTGACACAGATCTGGCCCTGCTTCCTATGCTCCAAGATGATTGTAAACAGTGGTATCACCAACGTCATCATGAGAATCGCGCCGGACACATACCGCGAGATGGACCCGATGGTGCTCTACCAGATGCGGAGCCGGGAATCCCTTGGAGACGAGCTTCAGTAACATGATCCGTCACCCGGCACAGAATCGAAGGTCATCCGGTCGCCCGCAGGACACAAGGTCATCCCGATCCCAGTAAGTCCTCATCGCTCCAAGGAGTCCTGTCGATCCCTCTTCCCATGTACTGATCTTCAGCCATAAACTCACCGTACCTGAATTCCCCGGATGTGAACCGATGGTCTTTACCTGTCACCAGTGCGGCACCTGCTGCATGTACATGGGCGATTATATCGCGATCGAACGCCAGCTCAGCCAGTTCGAATTTGAATGCGTTTCGGTTTCAACAGGCACCCCGTTTCTCGCGCAGGTCGATGACGATAAGCGCGAGATCTTTTTAGACCGCACCTGGTCAGACCGGCACCCTTCAGCCTGCCGGTTCCTCCGCCCGGATGGCATGCTCATCCGGTGCACCATCCATGAGACGAGTCCCCCGCAGTGCAAATTCTACCGGTGCGTGGTCATGCGGATCTACGATCCGGCAGGTGCACAGGTCGGTATAGTCACCGGCACTCTCGCTTTGCATTCCGATAACCGCGAGCTGCGGCTATGCTGGGAAGAAGCGGAACGGATGATCCGGGATACCAGTGCAGATACAGAAGTGCAATTCGCCCGGGCGCTTGAGGCA
>JAQTSH010000079.1:0-2793 GCA_028711405.1 Methanoregula sp. | reverse complement strand
ACTCCTGCATTCTTCCCGGCTTTTTATGGAAAGACCTGGGAAGGTTCTCCCACCAGCGGATGGCGACAGACCTATGCCGGAGACGGGATCGTGCCGCATTCCGATTCCATCCTTCCCGGCGCCACGCTTGACATCCTTCCCCATGATCCCTCGGTGCTGGCGCACAGCTCGGATGAGTATTGTCACATCAAACTCCCCCGTAATCAGGAAGTAATCGACCGGATCATCGGGTACCTGAAGAACAACTGAGGTCAACCGGGAAGATCCGGTCCCATCCGGGCCGGATCAGGCTTCAGAGTGCCAGTACCACAAGCGAGATCCCTCCGGGGAGTCCGGTGAAGAACGCCCGGTCGTTATGCCGGAACTGATCATACGGGATGTGCCCACGCTTCACAAACCCGCACCGTTCAAACGTATGGCGTGAGACCGGTCCGGTGCACTCCGCCACGACATGGGAAAACCCGCGCGTTTTTGCATATTTGAGGATGTGGTGAATGAGAGTTGTCGCAATTCCCTGGTTCCGGTACTCACGCCGAACTCCCATCTGGAAGATATGGAGGGTGTCTCCCGGTACGATATGATCCCTCTCCAGATATGCAGATTCGAGTGCATCGATGATCGCCACGGTATCGGGAAAACATGCGGTAAATGAGGTCATATCTTCACTCAGGCGCGAGAAGTCAGTCGCAAGGTCCCAGCAGAGAACAAACCCGGTGCAGTCACCGGTACAGGGATCGGTTGCGATGATGCTCTGCCCCAGGTCAGCACAGAGCTGGCAGTAATGACGGGCAAAGGACAGAAACATATCCGGATGGATATGGTGCCAGTAAGTCGTCGGTTCATCGTTGACGAACACATCGGTATACGCGCGGGCGGTCACATCGGTTGTGCTGCCCGTGAGGTGCGCGCAGGTGACCGGGATCGAGGCGCGATTCCCGGATACGTTTGTCAGGATTTCTGTTGGTTCCCGTGCCACCCCGGACTCAGGGAAAGGACGGGCTGTCGCGGGTGTCATCACGTATCGTTCAGGCATATTCAACGGTCCCGGGTGATTGCTGCTCCCAACACAAGGGCAACGATCCCCCACGCCAGGTCCAGAGGTACTTTTTGTGTTGGGATCTCTGTGGGCGGAATAGTCGTGGGTGGCTCAGTGAGCGTTTCCATGACCGTGGCGGGAGTGGCAATCGGTTCAGGAACCGGGGTCTGCACTGGGGTGCGGGACAGGGAAGGTGTGATTACCGCTTCAATAGAAACCGTCCCGCGTTTCACGGTTGTATCTGCCCGTTTCACGAGCAGGGTATCGTTATTTGCGGATGTAGGATTTTCCACGCGGACAGAGAACGACCGGAGGGCAGTGTTTGTCGAGGTCTGGAATGCGACGCTGGCAGTTCCGGCAGAGTCGGTGGTGACCAGCGCATAATACCCCGTGTTCGATTGCGTTGCCGATGACGGCGCAACGTCATCAAGGATCGTCCGTCCGTTGCCATTATTGTAGGCATATGAGCCGATACGGAAGGGTCCGTCCGGGGGATCCTCTTGCACGTTTGCCTGGTAGGAGACGATCACCGGTGGCTGATTACCCGGTGCACCTGAAAGCGACCACGTCCGGGTCAACCAGACATAATACGGGGTGTTCGGAATGCCGGTAATGGAGATGGTAAACCGGCTTCCGCGCGTCAGTCCGGCATCGCCAGCCAGTTCCGATGTGGTGCTGGCGGCAAAGACCGGGGCTGCCACAAGAAAAATGCCAACCGCGATGATGATGACAAGCAAGGCATACTGCCGGTTGGACTTTCCCTCCCCGCGCTCTTTGGATGCGCTAACAATTCCCATGACAAAACACCTGCATCAATCCATCATTGGTGAAGATGAATCATCACCGGAGACGGTTATGGCAGAACGCAATGAGCATGATCGCGATGACACCGGCAGACAGGGTTGCAGGCAGGAGTCCGGCTGCGGGCAACGGGATTGTCGGTGCCTGGGTTTGCGGGACGAGTACAATATCTGTCCCGGTTTGCTGGTCAAGGTTGATCCGGATGCTCTGGTTCACGGGCGCATACCCCCCTTTATCGATACCGAGCGTATGAGTTCCGGTACTGATCCCTGTGAGCGAGACGGGTGACAGTCCCATGGGAACTCCATCGAGTATCACCTGTGCACCCGGGGGAGTGGTGTTAACTGCCAGTGAACCGGTCTCCGGCACGAGCGTTGCGATAACTTCAGTGATCTTCCCGGACGCTACTTTTACCGGAGCTGAATATTTCGTGTATCCAAAACGGGAAATGTTCACCGTATAGGAACCCGGCTCCATCCCCTCAAGCGTGAGCGGGGTCTTCCCCCGGTACACCTCATTAATGACCACCGAGGAGTCAACAGGTGTTGAATTGATTACAATGGTGCCGGGATTCGAGACGGTCCCGACCGAGATCGAGGGGGCTCCAAGACTGACCGAGATGGTACTGTAATCACCGGAGTTGAGGTGCGAGCGGTCAGCGGGACTGTTCGATACCCAGATCGTATACGCCCCGGCATCGAGCCGCCCTCCCATCGCATTCGTGCCCCATTGGTAGGTCCAATGATCGTTACTGTCCACGCTCACCTGGGTAAAATGTCCTTCGTCGGCCCGGGCAGTGATGTCCTGTAATGCGACACCATTTGCCGGGAGGTTCGGACCGGTCAGGAAGAGGTAGACCGTCTGGCTCCCGTACGAGTAACCCTGGAGCGGAATGGTGTCGCCCATGTATGCCTGAAATCCCGTGACGCTGCCAACAAAAAGCAGGCATATGATGA
>JAQTSH010000078.1 GCA_028711405.1 Methanoregula sp. | reverse complement strand
TCACCACAACAGACGGATGTTCTCATTCCGCCGCCCGAAACGAGCAGTATTCCGCCCGCCCAAAGACATGAAGCATCACCAACAGCGCTGAAAAGATTGCGAAAGAAACGGGCAACCTGGTACCATACCGTTGTGGGATATCCACTTCCCGAACCTCCGGATTTTTATTATCCTGTTGTGTATGTACCATAAAGGCACACATGCGATCCAGTGAACCTGTTCACAGGATTCCAGTTCCGGTCTTTTGGGAATGATCGAATCGTCCGGGACAGGTGCTGCAAACCGGGGCATCATGGACATACGCAAAAAGACGGTCATCATCATCGGTCTGACCCTTGCAGGACTCATACTCGTACTCCTCCTTCTATCCGAGATCATCGTCATCGGCGAGTTCAACAATATCGAGACGAAGAGTTCAGAGAACGACATGTACCGGGTCATGACCGCGATCAGCTACGACCTGTTGCAGATGGACACGATGGAACATGAATGGGCGAATAACGCCGCTGTCCGATCATATCTCGCCAATCCCAACGGTTCAACTGGCACTCTCGTCGATGACAATACCTTCGAACGACTCCAGTATAACGTCATCATCTTCTTCGACGCATCCGGCACAATGGTTGACGGAAAGATGTATGATCTGAACACGCACCGTGAGGTTCCCCTGCCGGCAAGCCTCACTGCCTACATCACTCCAAAAAACCAGTTCTTCGAACGATCGGACAACCTGCGTCTCGCCGGGGTCATTCATCTTCCGGAAGCTCCCATGTTCGTCTCGATGCGCCGGATACAACAGGACGGCGACCGTGGACCGGTCCTTGGGAGCATCCTATCCGGCAGGTACTTTGACCAGCAGGTGGTGTACCAGATCTCGATGCTGACAAACACAAATCTCGGGATGTTTATGGCGACCGATCCCGACATGCCCGCCGATGTGATAAACGCAATTCCAAAAATCCCGAAAGGACAACCGTTTTTCATCCGGACCGTGGGTGAAGACAAGTTCGAGTTCAACGCGCCGATGTATACCCAGCCGGTGAACGAAACCCATGTCGCCACCTATGCCCGGATCAACGACATCTTCGATACCCCGGTGGGGATCGTCCGGATGACCGTCCCCCGTGACATCTATACCCACGGCAGGATGACCACGGACTCATTTGTCATTCTCCTCTTTGTTGCCTGCCTCTGCTTTGGCATCGCTATCCTTCTCCTCCTCGAGTCCACGGTGCTGTCCCGGATCAGCCGGATGGCAAAAGAAGTGAGCGGCGTTGGCGCTACCGGGGAGCTCTCCACGCGCGTGAGTAGCGGCGGACACGATGAGATCGGTCGCCTGGCAATGTCGGTCAACTGGATGCTCACAGAACTTGAGGCAGTCCATGCACAACTGAAGAGCCGGCTCGTCCAGACGGAAGACCGGTACCGGATTATCTTCAACGCCAACAACGACATCGTCTTTGTCACCGGTCTTTCCGATACCGGCATACCGGAAGCGATGATCGAAGTCAATGATGCCGGGTGTGCACGTCTCGGGTATACCCGTGACGAATTTTTACGCCTTCAACCCGAAGATATCTTTGCTGCGGACACGATCACATCCTCGAAAGCGCTTGCTGCAGAATGCCTGGACCGGGGGCACATATCAGGAGTCATGAAATTTGTCTCAAAAAGCGGGGAGGTCATTCCCGTAGAGGTGTACGCGCACATCGTCCGCCAGCTGGATCATCCGGCAATCCTTGCCATCTGCCATGATATCACCGATCGTCTCCGAGATGAACAACTGAAGACCGAAGCATTCCAGCAGATCGAGAATAACATGGAGAAGTTCGCAATCTTAAATGATCACATCCGGAATCCTCTCCAGGTGATCGTCTTTCAATCAGCCCGTTATGATGATAAGACAGCAGAAGAGATCCTAAAACAGGTAAAGATCATCAACGAAATTGTCGATCAGCTCGACCGTGGATACCTGGAATCCGAGAAGATCCGGAACTTCTTACGAAAATATTACGATGTCGGGAAGAGATGATGACTCATCATTGTTTTCTGTACGGGGATCAATCTCTCATCGTTCCGGGGTGCGGGCGCAGTAGCACCCGTTCACCATCGCGCTCCGGGGATGATGGCACCCGGGGAAAAACCGGCGTACCGTTTTTTCACCGGTGAAAACTCATAGCAGGAGAAGGAATGGCACAAGCGCATACAGGATTATATCCATCACCATGTGGGCGATGATCGCGGAGGATAATCCGTTCCTCCAGTAGAGCACACCGAATGCAAGACCGCAGATGCCGTTCCCGAAAAGGACGATCCCGACACTGATCGGTGTAATCTGCCCCCCGGCAGCGATCACATTATTCAGGTGCATGAACCCGAACGGGAGGATCGCAATGAGATTCGCCACCCACAGGATCGCCCGGGACGGTTCTGTGACTCGGACCAGACGGGTGCCAATCCAGACAAAGAGTGTCATGAAGCAGAGACGGTACTCCAGTTCCTCAATGATGCCGGCGGAAACAGCGGCGAGCAATCCCTTCCAGGGCGCTATGCGGTCGAGGAGGTAGACAACCGTATTCCCGGAAAATCCGGGAATAAGATAGTTGCTGACCGGAGTGAGCAAGGTAAGGAAGAGTCCCATCACCATCCCGACGAGTATGGCGACAAGAATAATTGAAGACCCGGACATGGTCGGGACCTTCACGATTTGTCCCGGCAGGGGAAACCGGAACGCCCAGGGAAATGCTCTCTCGAGAATGAACAGCCCGATTACCGATGCAATTGCCGCCGGGATGAAGAGCTGGAAGAAGATATTCGCGGAAATTACTGATTGCGGGAGAAGTGACGTTGCGGGGATATCTGTCGTAATCCGGATATAGTCGAGATGGTAGGGGATACCGGCACAAGCACCCACAAAAGCGAGACCGATCACCAGAAGATACGGACTGCGCAGAATCTTCTCATGATTGTTTATGTTCAGGTCTGGATCAGTATCCACGGCAATCCTCACTTTAGTACCCTGCAAACCTATATGTATATTACCGTTTTGATTACGTGAACTTGCAGATCTCCCTATACTCTGCGATACATGGATGCAGGATTTTTTCCACGACCTGTCAGGTCAGTTCACTCCCCGTGATGGATATCTCGTATCCGTGGGCTTCTGCGGCAACATAGCCATGAATACTTTTGACCATTATTCATTTGCACACGTGCCAAAGGCAATACATCACGACAACTTCCGGATCAAATCTCAGTAACCAATGTCATCACCACACGTTGGTGATTCCGGTGCGCTTCATGGTTTTCATCCGGTTTGTCAACGCACGGAACAGAAAAGCCCAGAGTCGACCGATGTAAAACCCCACTGAACCAACAATCACAACTCCTAAAGCACTGCACACCATACCTTTTCATACAATCTACTGACTGCCATGACTGAAAAATCTGTGACTGCATTCTGTCCGGGACACATCTCCGGGTACTTCAGGCGCGTGGACGGGCACGACCTCGCAACGACCGGAAGCATCGGAGCCGGTATCGTCATCGATGAAGGCGTGACCGTGATCGCCCACCCTTCCCGCACCACGGATGTCCACATACAAAGGATCGAACGGACCGGTCACCGCGTTGACGTGGCACAAACATCGCCCCTCATTCTCTCTGCACTCAATCGCATCGGAGTATCGGCATCGATCGTCACGGAATGCCGGCTCCCTATCGGTGCCGGATTCGGGCTCTCAGCTGCCGCACTGCTGGCGAGCCTGACCGCAGTCAACCAGCTTGAGGGATGCGGTATGAGCCCGGACACGATTGCCGGGATCGCACACGAAACCGAGGTTGCCTTCCGGACCGGGCTCGGGGATGTCTCCGCGTGCCAGGCGGGAGGGCGGGTCGTCCGGACGGGTGCCGGCATCAAAGGACCGATCGAACGATCTTATGATCTCACACAACCCCTCTTCGCCATCAGTTTCGGACCCATCCATACCCCGGCAGTCCTTGGCTCACCCGCGCAGATGGCACGGGTGACCGCCGCTTTTCCGGTATCCCTCCCCGAAAGTGTCGCCGATCTCTTCCGGCTCTCGCGTGAATTCGCTGAACAAAGTGGGCTTATGACCCCGGAGGTAAAGAAGGTACTGCGTGCCTGCGACGCGGTCAGTATTCCGGCGAGCATGACAATGCTGGGTAACGGGGTCTTTGCCTACGGGACTCATGCCGGTTCCGTGCTCCGGGCATTCGGAGAGGTGTATGAATTCCATATGGCGCAGCGAGGGGTCCTGTTGATGGAGACTACCTCATGATTCCTGCCGATCACCCGCGGTACCGGTCGCTTGTTATCCGTGAGCGGATGGCAGCCTTCGCGCGGGAAGGGATCGTCTCATGGGAGGGGCTCACTGCCCACGGGCGGGGTGAAGCGTTCGATTACCTGATCGGAGAACGGACGACAGACAGTGCGCGTATCGCCGAGCGGACTGCTGCCGCGATGCTCCTTTGTGCCCGCCATCCGGTCATCTCCATCAACGGCAATACGGCAGCTCTTGCTGCACCGGCAATCGCCGCACTCCAGCGAGCCTGCGGGGCTCTCGTCGAAGTGAACCTCTTTCACCGGACAGAAGAACGTGTCAGGCAGATCGAGGCACTGTTACGTGACGCCGGAGTGACCGTCTTCTCCGGCACGGCGGAACAGCTGCTCCCCCTCTCCCACGACCGGGCATGGTGCCGGCGCGAAGGGATGTATGCAGCGGATCTCGTGCTCGTCCCGCTGGAGGATGGCGACCGGTGCGAAGCGCTCGTCCGCATGGGAAAACAGGTGATCGCGATCGATCTCAATCCCCTGTCACGGACTGCCCGGACTGCCACGCTCACGGTTGTCGACGAACTGACACGGGCGCTCCCGGCAATTACCGACGCATGCACCACGCTCACCAGCAGAGAACAGGCACAGCTCCTTGACTCACTTGACAACCATTATCTTTTGAAAAAGGCAATGGATGAAATAACAGCGAGGCTTTCCCATGCTCTGGATTGAGAAATACCGCCCCACCCGGCTCGAAGAGATTTATGGGCAGGACCAGGTGATACACCTGCTCTCTTCCTTTGCCACCTCAGGAAATGTGCCGCATCTCATGCTCACCGGTCCGCACGGGACCGGGAAGAGTGCCGCCATCGAGTGCTTCGCGAAACGACTCTATGGCGAGACCTGGGAGAGCAACACTACCGTCTTCCAGACCGCAGACCTCTTTTCGCAAGGGAAAAAACTGCTCGAAGAGGATGAGCGGTATGCCCATCTGTACCAGAAAAGCCAGACCCTGATTGTCAATTTCAAATATATCCTCAAGTGGTATGCGTCGATGCGTCCTCTTGACTCCGCGTTCAAACTGATGGTCTTTGAGGACGCCCACGCGCTCACCCGTGACGCACAGCAGGGGTTGCGCCGGATCATGGAGCGCTATAGCGGGACCTGCCGGTTCATTTTCTCGACCACGAACCAGAGTGCGATCATTCCGGCGATCACCTCCCGGTGCCTCCCGCTCTTCTTTACGCCGATTAATGCGGAAGTGATGGTTCCGGTATTGAAAACGACCCGTACGCGGGAGAATGGCGGTATGCATCCCTGCTCTGATGATGACATTGAGCTCATCGCCGAAGCGGCGCGTGGGGATCTGCGTATGGCGCTTCTGTTGCTCCAGATCGCGCTCCAGCACGGGCAGTGCAGGGACGTGTCCGGGATCTCCCAATCCGACACGATCACCATCACAGCTTCCGCGATGGACGCGATAAGGAAAGGGGATTCCCGCACCGCGATCCGCCAGTTCGAGTCGCTCCTGATCGATTATGGGCTCTCGGCAAAAGAACTGCTCCTTGAGGTCTCCCGGATCACGCACCGGGATTTCAATGATCCCCGTCTTGCCATCGCCATCGCCGACGCTGATTATCGCGTCGGGCACGGCAACAGCGAGTACGTCCAGATCGATGCTTTTGCGACAGGCATCAGGGATGTCTTCATATGAGCACGGCACAGCAGGAGAAGATCCAGGAGCATTATGACTCGGTTGCGGATATCTATGACAATCATTATGACCTGCCACGGGGCAGATGCTATCATACGCACATCAGCCGGCTCCTGATGGAGTCGCTCCCGCACAACGCTGCACTGCTGGATATCGGGTGCGGCACCGGGCTGTTTATCGAGAAGTATCGTGATGCGGGTGGCAGTGCTGTGGGGATCGACCTCAGCCGGAGGATGATCACGCGTGCCCGGCGCCGGTGTGCCACATCCGATTTTTTGATCGGCACGGGCGAGTCCATTCCCTTTGCAGATAATTCCTTCGATGCGATTTCAAGTCTGCTCGTCTTCAGTTACCTGCGGGATCCTGATCAGATGCTCCGGGAGGCGTACCGTGTGGCAAAGCCCGGTGGGGTGATTGCCATCTGCACGCTGGGGAAGAAACTGATCACCCGTGGGATACCGGCACTGTACCTGATCAGCGAGAAGATCAAGGTCAAACATGTGGTCATGAAGGATTTCGGCGAACGGTATTTTGATGAGGAAGAGATGTACGACATCTTTTCCCGCGCCGGGTTTACCGATATCAAGGTCACGTGGTGCTCGTTCGCCCATATCGATATGATCGATCCGCTCTTCCGGTTCGCACGCAAGGTGGAACCGTTTGTCGAACGGCGCATCCCCCAGCTCGCGTATAACATCTGCGTAACGGCAACAAAGCCGGAAGATGGTTCATCTCCGGAATCAGGCTGACATTTCATGTAACATCGAAAGTGCTGTTGATGGAACAATATTTTGACTGCATTACAATGAAAGTTGAAAGAACACGTACCTCTTGAAGACCGCTCTTCAGGGACTTTTGTCCCCGCTGCTCGGGCACCCCCTCTCGCGATAACCGGAACGCGCACAAGGTCTATCGACTTTTGGGCTATCCAGTGACTAAAAATTCTCATCCAATGATGAACCCGTGAATGGAAATAATAAGGGTTATAGTACTTGATAATGACAGAATTTCTTCCTATGACTTCATTTCTTAAAATCGGAGAAGAACCAAAAATTCTACAATGGGAAACCCGCGTACTTTTTTCCCCCCCTTTTTCCAACACCATAATTGCATCACCGTGAGGCACCCTCCATCCCCCAATACGTT
Source organism: Methanoregula sp. (assembly GCA_028711405.1). GTDB lineage: Archaea > Halobacteriota > Methanomicrobia > Methanomicrobiales > Methanospirillaceae > Methanoregula. Next base: position 4 of record JAQTSH010000078.1, on the reverse strand, counting down.
TTTT
>JAQTSH010000077.1 GCA_028711405.1 Methanoregula sp. | reverse complement strand
TCAACGCGTACAATGTCCCATCGACATTCTCCCGCACACCACAGATGCCGTGTTTCCCGGAAGCGATACGGCACCGGTGGTTGCAGAGCGAACACTGTACAGCAGAATCAGTACATCGTGCATACTGGCGCGCTTCGTGCATGGTAGTTCCCGAATCCGTCAATTTCGTACCTGGTTTTCCTGCGATTCTCTCTCTTCTGCCGTACCCGCAGACTCTGGATCATCGATCTCGAGCACAAACGAACCGCGATACCGGCAGCTCTTGCAGAGATACACCTGACCCATGTAACCTCCGGCAACCGGAAAGATATCCCGGCTCTTACACGCAGGACAGCATAACAACATCCACAACTCCTGTTCAACAACTCTTTAAGACTATCCGGCACAAAAACTTGTGCAATGAAGACGCTCGTCATCTCGCTTGGTGGTTCAATTCTCATAAAGACGACACAAGAGAACAGGATAGCTGCGTATCTCCCGGTGCTAAAAGAGATCGCTGCACGTCACCGGCTCTTTGTCGTGGTCGGGGGCGGGGGTGGCGCACGGACATACATTGACGTCGCCCGTTCACTGGGACTGGATGAAGGAACCTCAGACGAAATCGGGATCCTCGTCACCCGCCTGAACGCAACGCTCCTTCTTGGCGCCCTCCGCGATGCAGCATACCCGGTCGTTGCAATGAGCCATAATGAAGCAAAAAAGTATGGGGAATCCGGAAAAATTGTTGTCATGGGCGGAATCACGCCGGGGCAGACTACGGATGCGGTTGCGGCAGTCCTCGCAGAACGTGTGCAGGCAGATCTCTTCATCAACGTCACATCGGTCGATGGCATCTTTGCCGAAGACCCGGAAGAGAACCCGGCGGCGAAACACTATAGCCGGCTCACACCGGCAGCGCTTGTGAAGATCGTGAGTGAAAAAGGATTGACCGCCGGTTCCCACACCCCTCTCGATATCACTGCCGCACGGGTGGTCGAGCGCAGTCATATCCCGCTCGTCGTCCTGAAAGGCACCGACCCGGAGAACCTCAGTCGTGCCATCCTTGACGGGAAATGCACCTGCACGATCATTTCTGAGACGAAAAAGAAACTCCTGCCGCTCTGATCCCGTCGCAACCGGACGGCAGGTATTTTTAACGACCCGAAACAATACTGTAAGGCACGGGGTAGTAGGGTAGCCTGGTCCATCCTAGAGCGTTTGGGACGCTTTGACGGCGGTTCGAATCCGCCCTACCCCATCGTGTATGCAGAAAAAAACCGCTGCGGCAATGTATTCACTTCTTCTTCAACAGTACCCGGCTGCCCGTGATCCCCGCCCGACGGTCGTACGGGGAACACCGTTTGAAGTGCTCATCCTCACGATCCTTTCCGCCCAGACCACGGATCGTGCGGTTCTCCTCGTGAAAGAACCGCTCTTCACCAGATATCCGACACCTGCTGCACTCGCACAGGCAGAGGTCATGGATGTCGAACCGATCATCCACAGTCTCGGGTACTATCATGCAAAAGCCCGGCATATCATCGCCGCTGCCGGGACCCTCGAAACGGCATTCGGGGGTGTCGTCCCGGGTACGATGGAGGAACTTCTCACCATCCCCGGTGTCGGAAGAAAGACGGCAAATATTGTACTCTATCACGGGTACGGGAAAAATGAAGGAATTGCCGTTGACACCCACGTCCGGCGCCTTGCAGAACGGATCGGGATCTCGACCACGGACAACGTGATCGTGATCGAGCGCGACCTTATGGCACTCTTCCCCAAAACCATCTGGGGCGATCTGACTGACATCCTGATCGCACACGGGCGGGCGTGCTGCACAGCAAAAAAACCCCGGTGCGAGCGGTGCCCGATCTCACGATATTGCCGGTATTACACGAGTTCCGCGTCTGCGAAAGAACAGACTCATTGACGCTAGCGTGTTTGGGATTAAGACGTTGCCTCTTCTTCAGAAATAATGGCGATGCTCCAACTTCGCGGACAGAATCCGAAAAATATTAGCAAAACGTACGTTAAGACAAAACCAATCTGTACCTTCCCCTCTTCGAAACCAGCACACCCGAGCGTCTCATTGCCGGTATCGTCGCGGGGTGGACCCCCGGGATTGATAAGGGGGATGTGCTGGTTGTGTGGGAGGGTTCGGCACGTATGCCGGTATTTTTTCGGAGTGCTGGTTGTGATGACGATGGGGGTGGTGCGATGGTTGTGACCTCCTTACCTCGTTCAACATGTGCGGAACAGATTCCCTCTCACTCACTTGAATAATTTCGTTTGTTTCCCCGAAGTCAACGGAGAGGATCTCACAGACCGCATGATTTTTTCCTGTGCCAGATCCCGCTGCGGTCGTGCCGATGCCGGTCATCCGGATTGATCGCAATGGCTTTGTCAAAGGCACGGATGGCTTCGAGATACTTTCCGAGATTCATGAGTGCAACTCCTTTGTTGTACCAAGCCTCTGCGAATTCTGGATAGATGTCCGTTGCCTGGGCGAATGAGTTGCGAGCGTCCTGGTATCTGCACATTTTGAAATCAACAACCACAATGACCAAAAAGGTGGGGGAGCAACAGTGAAGAGAGGGGATATGGTATGAAAGAGAGCCGGGACTTTTCACCAGCATTTACGTACACTCATCCAATGGTGAAGAGACTAGCAGATATCGCTGCTGCACGCGAAGTGATCCTTCATGCACACCTGATCCCGAAATGGGAGGTGTCGATCCGCCGGGAACAACTGGTCCGGGCTGCGCATGCATCCACGGCGATAGAGGGGAACCCGCTCTCACTTGCAGAAGTGAGCCGGCTTGCTGAAGGCAGGGAGGTCATGGCAGCACGTCGGGCAAAATCTGAGGTGCTCAACTATCTTGGTGTGCTGGAACACATTGACCGGTACCAGAAAGAGGGCATCATCTCTGAAACTGACATTCTCTCCCTTCACCGCGATATTACCCAGGATACGCTGGATGATCCGAAAACCGTGGGGGCGTTCCGGAAGGTGCGGGTTGTCGTAGGGAACCGGCTCACACGAGAGGTAGTTTACTCCCCGCCACCCCCAAAAGAGGTCATCCCTCAGATGAACGCGCTTGTTGGCTGGCTGAATTCCGGTGCGGCGCACCAGATGCATCCGGTGCTGGTTGCCGGGATTGCACATTACGAACTTGTGCGGGTTCACCCGTTTGTAGACGGGAACGGACGTACCGCACGGGCACTTGCAACACTCATCCTCGCGATGCGGGAATTTGACATCAAGCGGTTTTTTACACTGGATGATTTCTATGACAGCGACCGCCCTGCTTATTACAACGTGGCGAAAGCAGTGAACCTGACCTATCCGGATTGTACGCCGTGGCTGGAGTATTTCACCGAAGGGGTGGAGATATCGCTGCACCGGGTGAAGGAGCGGGTGCTGATGCTCTCGGCTGACGAACACCGGAAGGAGACGGACGGACAGGTGGCTCTTTCCGAACGGCAGATGAAGATTATTGAGTTCATCCATGCCCACGGTTCGGTGAAGAGCGGGGATCTGATGCGGCTGTATGGTATTTCCCGGCAGGCAGCAGGCAAGGATCTTGCGCAGATGGTTGAGCAGAACCTGATCAGGATCGACGGAAAAGGGCGTGCTACGCGGTACGTGATGGTGTGAGCGGGTTGTCGATTCGGTTGTCGTTTTGGTTGTCGATTAAGTTGTCGATTAAGTTGTCGATTAAGTTGTCGATTCCGGGCGGGGAATTTGCCGCACGGAGACTGGATGACGATGGATGAAACCTGTTGATGAAGATGATACTGTGCTATGAGGAGAATGCCGGACGTGATTGAATAATGCCTGAAGACTACACGAAAAAACTCCAAACCCTTTTACGAAAGCTGTTCCAGTTTGAATCCGCTGATCTTGATTTTAGCATTTACCGGATCAACCGGGCGGATTTTGATCCCTCCTCCCGGATACCAAAAACGGTATGCTCAAAACAGGGGTTTTTCTCCATTCCAGTTACTACAGGTCACCCGGCAGCCGATCGCCTGCTGGAAAGAACATAAAAGGACATTTTGGAAGATCGTCGTTAGAATGCTAAAAAATGACCGGTTTTATAGTGAATAAGACGTGGTTTTGCCCGAATAAGACTTAAAACACCATCCCGCAGGACCGGGTTGATCCAGGTTCCTGAACTTTTTCCGTCGAAGGATTAGGCACTGTAGGATTTGATGGATGATCGGTACCCTTCATCTGATCACGACCAAAAATTTTCGGGGAGTGGGATTTTTGTTCACGTTTCAAGCAGTTGGGAATAATTCTGTTTTATGGGCGCGTGCGTGTACGGATTAAAAAAAATCTCCATCATTGGAGCATACCGGGAATTTTTCCGGGTCCAAAACCATTTGTGGAAATTTTCTCGCTCTGCTAATTGAAGCACTAATACCCGATAATGATCCGGATAACAATAAACGAAACAAACCCAATCAATGCGCTGACCGGGATGGTGAGAATCCATGCCCACATGATCGTCCGTGCCACGCCCCATTTCACCGCGCTTGCTCCCATAGTAGTACCCACACCCATGATCGATGTGCAGATAATATGGGTTGTACTCACCGGAATTCCCAAAAGTGAAGCCCCAAGGATTGTCGATGCGCCGGCTGTTTCCGCAGCAAACCCCTGCACCGGGCGAAGCCGGGTAATCTTGTAGCCCATGGTCTTGACAACACGCCAGCCTCCCGATAGAGTGCCCAGTGCAATCGCGGTATGAGCGGCAAGGATCACCCATAGCGGCATAGGCAGGTGATTCGGATCAACTGATGCCCCGAAATACCCGATGGAAAAAAGGAGCGGCAGAATGATCCCCATCGTCTTTTGTGCATCATTCGAACCGTGGCTGAAACTGTACGCGGCAGCAGAACAGAGCTGGAGCTTTTTAAAGTAGCTGTCCGCAGTTGGTTTATTCGCGGTTCTCGTCAGCCAGAGAATTGCTGCCATGAGGAAAAATCCGCAACAAAGACCGATCAGGGGCGAGAGGATCATGAATGTCACCACTTCGCCGACCGTGGACCATTTGACAGCGGCAAACCCGGCGGCAGAGATGCCGGCACCAATCATCCCCCCGATGAGGGCATGGGAAGAAGACGTGGGAAGCCCGAACATCCACGTGATCAGGTTCCAGCTGATCGCACCGATGAGGGCACACAGGATGATATACGGGACGACTTCAGTATCGACAAAGTCCAGCTTGATGATCTTCGAGATCGTGCTCGCAACCAGCACCCCGAACCCGAACGCGGCGATAAAATTGAAAAACGCTGCAAAGGCAACGGCGTTACGGGGAGACAGCACTTTTGTCGAAACTACCGTTGAGATCGAATTGGCAGAGTCGTGAAACCCATTGGTGAAATCAAATATCAGCGCGATGACGATGATCGCAATAATGAGAATCAACGGTGCTTCAAGCATTCAATCTGCCTACCGGTTGTAGATTTTTCGAAGGTCAAGTATTTCTTCGGAAATTTTTCTTACGAATGCCGGATGGCAATATCCGAGAGCACGTTTGCCACATCCTCACAGTTATCGGTCGCCGTCTCCAGGTGTTCGTAGATGTCCTTGAGTTTGATGATCGCGATCGCATCGGTGGTCTTGAAAAGGTCGGTCACTGCCTGGGCGAGCACATCATCCGCCAGGTTCTCCAGCCGGTTCACCTCAATGCAGCGCTCCTCGACATACCGGGGGTCTTTGATCGAACGGATGCCCTTCACCGCACTTTCGATCTCGACCGTCGACATGTAAATCAGTTTTGCGAGTTCTATCATGTGCGAATCGGTGTTGTCGATCCCGTAATAGAACATCTTCTCGGCAGAACCGTCGATGTAATCCAGCACTTCGTCAAGGTTTGAGGCGAGCCGGGAGATCTCTTCCGGATCCAGGGGGGTGATGAAGGTCCGGTTCAGCTGCTGGTAGATATCGTGGGTGATCTTGTCGCCTTTGTGTTCGAGCTGTTCGATCGCATGACGTTTTTCCCGAACATTTGTGAAATTTTCTGTCAGCCCGACCAGCTGATATGCGGCTTCCTTGACGGTAGCAGCCTGCTGCTCGAACAGATCAAAGAATACCTTGTCCTGCGGTATCACCAACTCTCGAAGACCCATAACAAACCTACTGGTAATCAGGCAGGATAGGTAAAAAATATGGCGATCTACGTACATTATAAAAAGACCGGTATTGCGATATGGACGAGCAGGTACCCGCACCACGAGATCACGAACGCGAGCGGGATCGTGATCACCCACGCGGTCATCATCTCCCGCACCACCTGCCACTGGACTGCCTTCTCGCCCCGTGTCGCACCCACCCCGACAATTGCCCCGCTGATCACCTGCGTTGATGAGACGGGAATCCCGTACGCGGTGACCAGCGAGAGCGTCGCACTACCGGCAGTTGCTGCACAGAACCCCTGGTACGGGCGGATCTTCGTGATCTTTTTTGCCATCTTGTCCACGACCTGCCAGCCACCGAAGCAGGTGCCGATGCCGATCGCGATCGCAGATGCGGCAATGACCCACAGGGGAACGGAAAATGACGAGAGGATGCCGCCAGAAACAAGGAGAGCGGTGATCACACCAACCGCATGCTGACCGTCATTTGCACCGTGTCCGGCTGCCTGGAAGAGGCAGGCGAGTACCTGGAGTGGCTGGAAGATCCGTTTCATCCGGTTCTGCCGGGACCGGCGGAAGAGATGCGAGATGAGGACATCGAATAAGAATGCGGTCGCCATTCCGAGGACCGGCGCGATGATGATGAAGATACAGATCGCAAAGAGCCCGGATATTTCGATTATTCCCGCCATCATCAGTACCGGAATGATGCACGCGGCACCGCAGCACGCCCCGATAAAGACGCCGGCTTTTGTGTCGCCATCCAGTGCAGCGGTCACGGCGCCGATAAGGATCGCCCCGGCGATTCCCCCGGCAACCGCATACATGACCGCAGGGATGACCATCCCCCATCCGGGCAGGATGATCGCCGCAACGCCACATGCTCCAACCCCCGCCCCGAGAAGTCCGCCGACGAGTGCATGACTGCTCGATACCGGAAGACCTGCGCGGGTGGCGACAAAGACAAGGCAGATTGCAGTGATCATAGCGACAAGGATCGTGAGCGGGGTGAGTGCACTGGCAGAAACGATCTCTGTGCCGATCGTGACGGC
>JAQTSH010000076.1 GCA_028711405.1 Methanoregula sp. | reverse complement strand
TGTTCCGGCTGATCGGTCATGATGAAGATGAGATCGAACCGGGAGAGCAGGGACGGGGGCATGTTGATCTGGTCCGAGATGTCGCCATACATATCGAACCTCCCGTACTTCGGGTTTGCGGCGCCCAAGAGCGCGCACCGGGACTTCAGGGTCGCGGTGATCCCGGCTTTTGCGACGCTGATCGTCTGCTGTTCCATCGCCTCATGCAGCGCGGAGCGATCCCCTTTCTCCATCTTGTCCATTTCATCCACCGCAGCGATACCCATGTCGGCGAGCACAAGCGCCCCGGCTTCGAGCGTCCAGCGCCCGTCCCCGAACTCGTCCTTCACCGCAGTTGCCGTGAGCCCGGCGGAGGTAGAGGACTGCCCGCTCGTGTAGATCGCACGGGGCGAGAGTTTCACGACATACCGCAAGAGCTGGCTCTTTGCGATACCCGGATCCCCGATGAGGAGCACATGGATGTCACCCCGCAACCGGCTCTGGTCCGGCATCTCCTTTGAGATCCCGCCAAAGATCTGGAGCGCGATTGCTTCTTTCACGTCCTCATTGCCATAGATGGTGGGGGCGATGGAGTGCGTGATCTTCTTGTAGATCTGTGGATCGGTGGAGAGTTTTTTGATCTCGTTCTCTGCCGCTTCATCGATCTCGACCTCAGTAAACTCCTTCTCCGCGATCTCGATCGAGTTGCATTCTAAAAAGATGTCAAAGACCGTGCTCTTCTCACCTTTGACGATCCGCTGCATGGAACGGAGGATCCCGTTGATGATCACCCGGTCGCCCGGTGCCACCATGTTCGCGAGATCGTCTGTCACATCGATATCGAGCGTCTGGGGTTGTTCCCCGCCCCGTAACCCTTCAGGGGATTCCTGCACACGGAGTTTCTGGGAGTCGACAAACGTGGAACGTTTCGCGATAAGTTCCAGTTTCTTGAACGTACAGCCGTCCGTCGCGCACCCGTCCGGATCGATGAACTTGCCGTATTTCTGTTTTTTTACCGTGAAGTGCCCGGCTGGACACTTGAAGACTGCTTCAACGACACGGGGTCGGACTTCGGTGATCTTCCGGAGGATGCCCTCAACAGAGACGAATTTGTTGATGTCATCGGACCGGATGTTCCGGATGGCGGTCTTCTTCGGGAGATTGGTGAACCGGATATTGATTCCGCGCGGGTCTTTGCCATCCTTTGTCCGGATCAACTGGTTGTTCTTGATCGCGTCCCAGACATCCTCGAGCACCTTGCCCGGGTTCTCTAAGAGTTCGTCGGCGAGGACGATCCCGGCTTTCCCGAACCGTTCGATGTCGCGGTAGTCGATAAAGAGTGATCGTTTGTATGGGTACTCGCGAGAAAGTTCCCCGATCTGTTTCTTGTACCGGGTCTTGAGAAACCGGCTCCAGTCATCGGATCGCTCCACCTCGCCAGGATCAGCAGTCTTCTCCACGGGACACCCTCACGCGTTCTTCCGGGTGGCAAGCACGAACCGGGCGAGCAACGCTTCCATCTGGATGTCGCTGTTTGCCCCTTCGGACAACCGGAAATCTGTCTCGCCGAGCAGATCGATCATCTGCACTTTTAACGTCCGGTCCATCTTCCGGTTGACGAGCGTGCGGTAACACTGGTTGATCAGTTCGTTCGGGGCGATCCCCCGTTCGTGGAGCAGGGTGGCAAGGAGCGCTTCAGCGCCGTCAAAATCCCCGGAAATGGAGACGGCGATCAGGTCTTCGATCTCGTCGGGGCGCGCGTTTGAGGTGATCGCGAAGATGCGCGACTCTTCGACGGTCGGGCTGATGATCGCAGCGCCCTGCAACGCGTTGATCGCTTTGCGCATGTCCCCCTGCGCGGTGTAGACGATCGCGTCCAGTGCGCCCGGTGTGACCGCAAGTCCCTCTTTTACTGCGATCCGGTTGATCTCTTCTTTTATCGCTCGCGCGTCGAGAGGTTTGAACCGGTAGATCGCGCACCGGCTCTGGATCGGATCGATGATCTTCGAGGAGTAGTTGCAGGAGAGGATGAACCGGCAGGTCTGCGCGTAGGTCTCCATCGTGCGCCTCAGCGCGGACTGGGCATCGGTCGTGAGTGCGTCCGCCTCGTCAAGGAAGAGAACCTTGAAGGTTGCGTCGCCAAGCGGGGAGGTGCGGGCGAACTGCTTGATCTGGTTTCTCACCACCTCAATGCCCCGCTCATCCGAGGCGTTCAGTTCGCGGAAGTTCATCTGCCACGTCTCGCCGAAGAATTCCCGCGCGAGCGTGACCGCCGCAGTAGTCTTCCCGACCCCGGCGCTACCCGTGAAGAGAAGGTGCGGGAGATTTTTCGTCCTTACATAGGAGGAGAGCCTTTCGACGATATCGTCCTGCCCGACAATCTCGGCAAGGTGTGCCGGGCGGTATTTCTCGATCCATATTGTGTGGTTTTCGTCCATGCGCATCGGTCCTTAGATAGTGTATGGTGTTTGGTACTCTTTTATTCGATCACGTTGATCACGTCAATGACCCGGTTGTCGGGCAGGTATCGCAGCGCTGCCCGGTGCAATGTCCTACGGTTTTTGTGCGTGCATGAGGGAGCACGCTTTAAGGGTACAGGACATAGATCATCCCTGGCAATACCCTGAACACATCCGCATCACGTTTTTTTTGATCAGATGAATGTCATAATCTTTATCATAAGTGTTTTGAAATTACTTTTCATGAATCGTTCACATATTCTCATCCTGATCCTTGCCATTTTTGTCCTTGTGGTTCCGGCATCTGCGACTCTTGCAAAGATTGCCTCCGGGGCTCCGGTCTTTATCGGCGAGCGTAATCTCGATATCTCCTCGCCCATGAACGGGCATAGCGTGCTTGCCTGGTGGGCACCCGGGTCGGATACCAGCATGGCACCTGACAAGACGATCACGCTCAATGAGACTGAGATCTTTTCCTTTTCCATACGCCCGGAGATTTTTACCGGTTATACCGGAAAATGGTACACGCACGACAAAGCCCCGGATATCGTTGTCTTTGATGTGATGGAACCCAGTATCGATCTCAAGATCTGGGATGTGACGAATAACCGGGATGTGACCGGACAATCCGTGCCCATGTCCGCAAATATCACGTACCGGATCGATACGAACCTGTATCTCGCCCGCAAGTACGCGTTACGCCCAAACTATAACCCGACTGACCTGTTCTTCACGGTGAAGATCACAAATCCGAAGGGTCTTCCCGTGGGTAATATCTATACCGGGAATATCGGGGCAAAGGGTACCCAGATCCTCTCTGTGGAGTCAAACCCGGTCATCACCCAGCCAACCTTTATCTGGGGCGCGGGTGAGGACTGGGACCGGAACGCCCGGAGTACCGATGGCTCGATCATCTACCCTGCAGGGACGTATACGTTCAACGTGACACAGAACTTAAACTCGATGATGGACTCCTACAGCACAAGCGATCCGTCAACCCGGATCGGCAGGGTGACAAGCGGGGATAAAACGATCACGTTTATCGAAGATGTGCAGACGAATACACCGACTGTTGCCCCACAGGTGACAACCGTCACCCAGACGATCGTGACACCACAACCCACGACAATGCCTGCAACCCCCACAGAGACCGTGATCACCCAGACCACCAAACGCACCCCGAAGCCGACATACCAGCCACTCTCTGAATGGGTCAGTCTCCTGGGCGTCGGGATCGGTGCGCTGGCGTTTGTTGCCTGGCGGAGACGATAACAATTTTCTAAAAGACAAAAATCGTTTTATATTTTTTTGGCACAAAAAAACGATGATGAGTCAATGCTCCTCTCGTGCGACACGGGAGATTGCAATTATTTCGGCTGACTAAAAAAAGGGATCAGCGTGAGTGCAGCGCGGTGCTCTCTTTGATCTTCCCTTTCACCGCATTCCAGGTGGGCGTGACAAGGAAGCTTTCGTCCATGTTCCCGACAAGGGTCGCGAACCTCTTCATCGGCAGTGCGAAGGTGAGGACGTCGAGCGGGACACAGGGGCGGGCGGAGGGATCGAACATGCCCAGCACGGCGCGCGGGTGGGCGCTCTTCTCCTCCAGCCGGGGATAGTGGATGATGGAGGAGCACCCGGACCCGAAAGGAGCGATGACGCCATCCGGTTCTGCCTGGTCAAAGTTTGCGAGTGTGAAGAGGCAGGACAGGACTTCCGGGCGGGCGAAGAAGATGACGACATTCGGGTTGTCCGCCTCGGTCAGGGCGTCCCAGCGTTTGAACGTGTAATATTTTCCCGGCAGGGGGAGGGTTTTGTGGTGAGCATCTGACTCATCGACAATCTCCGGGCTTTTTTTGTATCGCTCTCCCTCGACCACACCGGTTTTGCCGGTGGACAGGAAGTACCGGAAATGCTCATTTCTGTGCGTATCATAGCCAAGATAAAACAAACCCCCGCTGCACCCGACAGATGAGCGATCAAAGACGAGGGATTTCCCGTGCCGCACCCGTGCGAGGTCACAGATGATGCAGTGCCAGTCTTTTTTTGGTTTTGCCCGTTCGGCTGCGGAGGAGTCGTCACTGATCTCGAACGTGATGGGCAGTTCAGCACCGGGGCAGACGTTCTGCCACCGGTCAATAAAACGGTCGCGGAGTGTGATATCCATATGATGCTTGTAGTGCGCCGGTGGGATATATAGTGAAGGCTCAAACAACAACCTGTTTTCGTTCCGGTTATGCTGCTATGGATATCTACTATCCCTTGCAGCGATGTGCCGTTTTGGTCTCCTCGAGATCAAATAGTATATGTTCCTGAAATGAAATTGGGTGTTCAGATACACGTTTGTATTTGATCAGTTTGGTTTTCATTGCCACGGTTGATCTCCAAACGAAGGTTTATTATCAATTATGTCCCGTTTACGGAGATCCTAAATCTGGAGAAGAACCAAATATTTAAAACAGAAATAATATACTACACCATATGGTGGTAATGTCTTGGATTTTTCCCCCCGCATCAGAAAACAATGGGGAATAATTACTCAGAATTACCCTTGGTATTTTATCGGGTTCCTCATCCTTGCGGGTATCATCCCCAAGATCTACATCATCTTAAACCTGTTTTGGATCGGGCGCATCAGCATGGATGCGCTTGCGGTTACCGAACAGTATGAATTCATTGGCTCGACGATGGAGGTCCTCCAGGGCATGATCCCCATCGCGGTTCTTGCGCTCGTATCTCAGCACTATCACCACCGGGAAAAAGTTATCGAGATCGTAAAAGCCGGGTTGATTCTCCAGATTATAATCTCGCTTGCCATTACCGTTTTCATTGTCTTTTTTATCCGGGATGTTGTCGGAATGATCGGGACCCCCGTATCGATCGTGGACCTGACCAGGGAATACCTCCTCGTGAGAGCGATCGTACTTCCCATTGAAGCAGTTTCCTATACCCTCCTCATCGCGATCAAATCCCTGCAGAAAGGAAAAGAACAGCTGATCCTTATCACGACCGCCATTTTCGTGAATATTGCGCTCGATCTGTTCCTGGTCTCCAATACTCCCGTATCCCTGCATCTCGGTGTCCAGGGTGTAGCAATCGGTTATCTCCTTACAAAGATGGTACTATTGGTTATCTCTCTTGCCTATCTTATCCATATCCTTAAGATCAATATCACTTCAATCATCACAACAACCTGGCGTCATCAGGTTGTCCCGCTCTTCAAAATCGGAAGCTGGTCAGGCCTTGAAACGGCAATCCGGAGTATGGGGATAGTATGGATCCTTGTAGTCCTGAATGGGTTAGGAACGGCTGAGTATGGCGGATTTGGTCTAGCCACGTGGATTTTCTGGATACTTCTAATGCCGGTCATTGCGCTCGGACAAGGTACCAGTGTCCTTGTCGGGAATTACTCGAGCGAGAAACGGTACGGGGATCTTCTGAACATTATGAAGACCTCCCTTGTGTTGGTGACAATATTCACGCTCGCGGTTGTTACAACCGGGATCCTGTGGTGGCAGCATGTATCGCTGTTCCTGAACCCGAATCCTGAAATTGTTGCCTTCTCTGTCACAGTATTCATATGGTGTTTCATCGGCTTCGTTGGTTATGGCATCGGGATCGTTCTCCGCAGTATCTTCTACGGGACCGGACAAACACGGTACATCTTCTATATCTCATGTATTACCAATCTCGGGATGATACTCCCGTTCTTTGCCCTTATCCAGGCGGAAATCCTCACGCCCACGTTCCCCATGGTTGTCGCGGTGTACATGATCGTCAACGTTGTTGATCCCATCCTTGCATTTCTCTGGGCACGAAAAGTGATATCGGAATTTCCCGTTATGACACCGGATGTCAATCCATCTGTGTAATTCTTCTGGCTCTTCTCTCCACGTCTTGAGGATTTAATTTGAGTTTTTCTCACGTTCAAAAACCCTGGAAATATGTCATCAGACCTATGAACCTCTGCCATCGAAGCCGAATACTTCGTCTTTACTGCCTCACCGTACCGGGGTGAGAAGGAGCACGACCTGAAGGGGGAGGTACGAAGGGGGGGTTGCAGTGTGCCCCAGTAGCGATGACCGGTGGGGGACAATTCAATGACGTGAGAAGTCTCAAAGTGTATCTGCAATCATAAATTTTTCCCCACAAATCGATCTGAATTTCCGGAATCAAAAACCTCAATTCAATCGAATTTTTCAAAATGCAGTTGAATCCGCCTTTTTCTGAATCGGATATTTTCCTAAATCAGGAGAGAACCACATTTTGTGCACGATTCCATAAACACGTGGATTGCGATGTGGGATTTTTGTGGGAACTATGTGGATGAGTTCTTTATCGATTGCTTTCCCGCCACGCTTTTATGAGGGAAACAAGCATACAAGAACCGGAGAACCTGTATGAAACTCAGCCATATTCTCGCCGTCGTCCTTGTGATTGTCATCTGTCTTGTGATCGTCATGGTCGCGTTCAGCGGCAAGGGTGTACCGGCAGTGCCTGCAATGGCGAACACGACCCAGACCCCGTTCGATTCTGCCGGTGCCTTGTATTCACAGAGCGTGGATCTCGCGAATGCCGGAAAATATGCCGACGCCCTTACGGCAGCGGATCAAGCTCTCGCCCAGAATACCTCCGCGCTCACGCCGATCATCCAGGCAAACCGCGCCGGGATTCTTGTGATGCTCGGCAGGTATGAAGAGGCGAATGCCGCTGCTGATGTCGCCATCGCCGCGCCGGGCAACCTCACCACCACCCGGTCCATCGCGTACTACAACAAAGGCGATGCGCTCCGGCACCTGAACCGGAT
>JAQTSH010000002.1 GCA_028711405.1 Methanoregula sp. | reverse complement strand
CGAATTTACAGTTTGATCTTTACACTACCTGATGACCGGTACCGGGCGCGGGATTACATGCGTTCCGCAATTCAGGGTACATCATAAAAATTAAACTTACCGGTGGTTTATAAAACAGTTTTTACGATATTTTCATCATATTGTACAAACCCCTCTTTACGCCGGAAGAACCACCCCATCTACAGCGACGTGATATGGCATCCACGAATTTTTTAGACACGGGCGGCAAGTGACCATCAGCCAATGCTGAAACACGAAAAAAGAGCGTGAGGTTTTTACAGTTGCTGTCCATCAGGGAATGTATAGCGGTCATAAGCTGTAATTTAGCACATTGCCGAACTGCTCATTAATCTTGGGTGCGAGTGCACAGACCGGACAGAAATAATTATCCGGGCAGATCTTCGTATTTTGTCCCGGCTTTGATACGCCGGTGCGGTTCGCCCCGATGCAAGGAGTAGACGTAACCGCAGAGCCGGTATTTGAACCGCTTTGGAGATTGGGACGTGCTCTTTTTGTCCGGGCATTCACGGGAGATGTTTTCACTGTAGTTTTGCCTTTCACGTGAGTCTTTGCCGGTTTACTGCCGGAAGATTTCGTTACGGTTCCACCGGTTTTCTTTGAGGTTGTGATCGGATTTACAGAGGGTGCAATCTTTTTTGGTTTGGCATCTGACTGCTCACCGTAGCCCCGCCTTTTTTGTCGTCTTTAAAAGTTTTCACTATCAACATGCTCCTTACCGGGCAACGTTCGTGGACTTCGCTCCACCCACAAACAACCCGCTCTACTGGATAATAGTGATTGCCACATATTATATAGTATGGATGATGCAAACATATTGTTCAGGACATACGCGTCTAACCATCGTACAACAAACAATCTCCGTTCAGAATAGGTGAGAGATCACCTCCGCTGAACAAACCCCACAAAACGGAACGTCCAACGCAGATCGATTCGTTCCCACTGGATCGAACAGAAAACCGGACGGGAAATCCCGGTTGAAGAGAACATACGCGAGACAGAATGGACGCCAATACGTTGTGATGCATGTTATGAATGTGGGCAAAGTGTTTGCCTGACTCATTCCTGCGCCCGGGAATGCCATAACGAGGGCTGAATGCAAAATAAACTACCGGGAAGTTTATAATAATGAAGCGTGTGTTTTCAACGCACAATGGGGATGGAGAGATTACCTCTATTCAGTGGGGAACATATCCGCTTAAGAAAGTAATGCCCGATTCACCCGGTTCAGATAAAACCCACAAATGCAAGGGGGAACCTGACAGGTATGAGACGCTCACGCATTCACGCAAAAAAACGGGAGGTAGTTCCCGCGCATCTGCGGTCACCGTAGCACTGGGGAGATGGTGCAATGGTGGACAAGACCCCTTACAAACGCTCTCTTGGGCTCATTGAGCTCGTGAGCCTTGGTGTCGGAGGGACCATTGGATCGGGGATCTTTGTCGTCCCCGGTGTTGCAGCCCGCCTTTCCGGCGCGGCGTCACTCTACATATGGTTGATCGTTGCCATCTCCGCTTCCTGTGTCCTTATCTCACTTGCTGCGGTATCAACACAGTTCACGGGATCCGGGAGTTTTTATTCGCTCTTCGAGTCAGTTTTCGGAAAGAGCGTTGCCGTCACGCTCATTCTCCTGTACCTGGTCTCATCCATATTCGGGGTCTCCACCATCGCTGCCGGCATCGGGCAATATATCACCTGGCTCGGTATCACCCATGCTCTCACCATCGAAGTGGGGATTTTAGCGGCATTCTGCTGCATAAACATCGTTGGCATCTCACTCTCGGGCAAAACCGAGAATATCCTCACGACATTGAAGATCATTCCGCTCATCCTTATATCGGTACTCCTGATACCATTTATCAGACCCGAAAATCTGGTGACGTCAGCTTCCGTCAGTACCACCGGACTGCTCGCAACGATCATCATCGTGTACTGGCCATTCACGGGATTTGAGATCAGTGCAATCCCTGTCGAAGAGACCAAAGACCCCCGCATGATAAAAACGTCACTCCTCTACGTCATGGCAATTGTTGTCGCAGTCTATCTCCTTCTCAATATCTCCCTTATCGGCAGTGTCGGTGCACCGGCACTCGCAGCATCCCCGGCTCCCGTCGCCACTGCAGCGGCACTCATCGTTGTCCATGCAGGACCGGTCGTGGCAATCATTGGGATCATCGCCATGCTTTCAGCACTGAACGCGTACATCATCGGAACGTCACGGGTGATGCAGAACCTGTCAGCCCGGTTTGCCGTTCCGAGAATTCGCGATCTGGGTATGCAGGGTACACCCGTATATGCACTCATCACGAGTTGCGGACTCTGTGCCGCACTCCTCTTTATATCCAACCAGTTTGACAAACTCGCGAGCATATCTGTCATCACCACACTGATTCCGTACATTTTCTTTTGCATCGCCGCATGGATGACCATCCGGGATACTCTTGTTCGGATAGTATCAGTTGCAGGAGCTGGTTCCACGCTTGCCATTCTCGCGATTTATTTTATTGCCTGATTCTGTATGGGGATACGCAAATCGCCATAAAAACTCCCCACTACAATCCACGGTATGCTGGGAACCATGACATTTTATCCGTCAGAAACACACATATTTGCGGTCGATCATTATGCAGGATTTTCTTCCGGGTGTACTCTACGCCTTTGCTGCACTCTTTATCATCCTCGACCCACTCTTATCCGTGCCAATTTTCGCGGCAATGACGAAAGGTCAGACCCCAAAAGAGATCCACAAACAGGCATTCATCGCGGTCGCGGTTGCTGGCGCGCTGATGTATATCTTTCTCATCTTCAATACGATGATCTTTGATATCCTTGGTCTGAATATGCCCAGTTTCCAGATTGCCGGGGGAATCCTGCTCTTCATTCTCGGAATGCAGGAAGCACTGGGAATCGATATCGGGAAAACCAAAGATCATACCAAAAGTGCAGCCGGCGTCGTAATCGGTACTCCGCTCTTGTGTGGCCCGGGAACCATCACCACGGTAATGCTCTTTTCAACAGATTACGGGATGCTCATTCCGTTTGCCGCAATCACCCTGGCACTTATCGCCACGTGGCTCATCCTCTACTTCTCGGCGCACATTCAGCGTATCCTTGGCGAAGTAGTCACTGACATCATGGGCAAGGTGCTGGGTATGCTGGTCGCAGCAATCGCCATCAAGATCATCTTTGCCGGGATCATGGCAATGATCTGATACAGGGCGGCAGCACAAGAAAACAGATGCAATAAAACGTGTTCGGCACTGGTGAGAAAACACTGAACCGCTCAGTTCAGGTAATACGAAAGCCGTTAAGAATCCCGTTTAAGGGAATAAACTTCGACCATGTGGTGGGGATGATACCGCTGCTTAGCTTCCCGTAGTCCGGCGACGCCCAGATCGCTCTCCCGGTTGATGTAGGTAAACGACGTTGCCAGAAGCGCAGCAGTCTCGGCATTGATAGCCTTGTAGATCCCTTCACAGTCCGGTAATCCTTTCTCAAAATGGACAAGCGCGGTTTCTGTGTTCATGGGTTCATACAGGGATATTGCCGCGATCTCGTGGTTGACCCGGATCATCAGACCCTGAATATCGAGATCGTTGAAATGGTCGACCGCAAAGAAGATAGATTCCTTTTCATGGGCAAGTACGGGATCGTTCTCGCAGCCTTTCCATTCACACCACTTGACGAGAAAACTCATGACCTCTTTACGGTTCTCAGCCGTGATGGGTTCAAGCGCGTATGCGCAGTTCCGACGGAATTTATTGATCTGGTGACGAATGGTCAGGTATTGTTTCCCCGGAAGCTCTGCGAGATCAGCCGCACGGTAGACGTACTCAAAATGGTTCCGGTCGGGAATAAGATTCATTCCACAGCAGATCTCCCGCATCCACACTGCTGTATCAGGATCGATCAGTACCACCGGTTCATTATCACTTACATCAGACGCGAGCCGGATGAGTGCCTTTAGTAATGCCGGATCCCTCTGACCTATCGGCGGACGGAAACGGGTAATCCCGTCAATGGTACTTGCAAGAATGAGGTTCCGGTTCACATATGCGAACCGGTAATGGGCATAATGGTTCCAGCAGACCATGTTTGTGAACGTGTTATCACTGTGCATCTGAGGGTAGAGTGCATAATGCCGGGTAAAGAAGTCACGATCCGCAAGTGTGACAGGTTGGAAATCTTCCTGTTCAAGCATTATTGTTCACTCCGGTAGATCATCGCGATATAGCCGGGCATCCGTTCAAAGCCAAGGGGGGTATAGAACGCTTCTGAATCCGGTTCGGCAATGAGCCCGATCCACGTGAGCCCGGATTGTTTACAATGATTGACGAGAAGTGTCAGGATCTGCAAACCAATACCTCTGCCCCGGTAGGAAGGCAGGACAACAAGATCCTGGATATAGGCATCAGAAACCCCGTCAGAGATAACGCGACCCATGCCGATGGCGTGCCCGGTTGTGATATCAGATGCTACAACGAATGCAAAACTACCTTGCATGAGCCCGGAAATTCCGGCTGGATCATACTCATCCTTCCACCAGCGTCCGGCTCTGTATAGCTGGACGATATCGTTCTCATCCCAGGATTTGACAAGCGCGACAAGAACGGCATCCGGTTTTTGAGTCAATGCACAAACCCCCATAAGAGGAAACTGCGTGCAGAAATCAGGATCAAAACGAAAGATATTGCATGCACGGATGGTTGATCAAACCTTGTCATGTGGCGTCAGCTGTCCGATTGCGGTATCCACAATCGCCCCAAGATCTTCAATGCCCCAATGCTCCGAGTTCAGGATGAGATGGTAAATGGAGAGATCATTGATATCAATGGAATAATAGGCAGAATATCGTACCGCTTCGCACCGCTCGCGTTCAAGAGTAATTTTTTTCGCGGTTTCATCATCGGCAATCTGATCCCGGTACACGATGCGGTCAACCCGGCAGTGGATGGATGCAAACAGCCAAATCTTCAGATCGGCTTTTTCCACCATCCAGCCGGAAAGCCTGCCTTCAACAATGATATTGTCTTTGTGCTCCGCGATCTCTTTCTGGCGGACATCAATCATTTTATCGATGGCGGGATCCTGTTCTGCAAGCCGCCCGAACGCTGCAAGGTCGAGATTCTGCTCTTTTGCACACTGGCGGAATACTTCTCCCGCCGAGATCATCGTAAAATTGTGGCGCTCTGCAAGGTACCGTGAGAGAGAGGTCGTTCCACTGCCGGGAAATCCGCTCACGGTAATCCGCATCAGAGCCCCCCGATATTCAGGGCTTTTCTGATGACCTGGCTCAATGCAACCGAGCAGATGAAATACCAGATCATCCACGCAGGAACGACCCAGAGCACTGGTGCCGTCAGGTTCTGCACGCCGAGATAGGGGAGGGTAATGGTGGTATTGATCTGGTTGAGCCGAAAGAGTAGCCAGAAGAAGATGGGGACAGTCAGGACAAGGATGAACGCCATCGGCTTGAACTGCTGCTGGGATAACTCAAGCTGCTCTTTCATAACCTTGTCGCGTTTTGCGTCCAGTTTTTTTATCTTCTTCTCATCCTGGGACAACTGTGCTTCGCGGTATTCTTTCTGGAAGTCCTTCATCCGCTCCTGTACATCAGTCATCCGGTCATAGTCGATGGTATACTTCTGGATTAGTGAGGAATATAACCCGGTGAGCGCGGACAGGATGACAATCAGGATAAAGAACGGAATCTTAAAGCTGTCCACAAGCGGATCGAATACCACATCAATGCCTTGTCCGACGCCGACTCGCAGCCATTCGATGCTGTATGAGACCATCATCAGCATCATGAATAAGAGTGCAACGTACAAGCCGTATTTGTCCCAGAATTTTCCTAAATCCATGTATTCACCCGGTTACTTACCTGAGAACGTCAGCCATCTCTGACGCTGCATGCTCCAGCAGGTGATCGGGGTTTACGATGATCTTAATCGTGCACCCGGTCACCATTGCGTATGCAGCGGCGATGGATCGGTTGAACTGCTGGTGTTCGGCAATCGAACGCGATCCCTCTTTGTCCCGCATGCGGGTTTCATCGGAAAGCCTCCGCATGAGGATCTGATCATCATCAGTCTCAACGAGAATGATGATATCGGGCATGATCTCGCGCAGCACCCATTCGGGTAGTCCCGCGAGATAGCCTCTCGGCGTTTTGACCGATGCATGTGTGTCAATCAGCACATTGCCGGAGATTTTGGCAATTGCTTGTGCTGCCAGTTGCTGCAACCGTTTCTGGATGGGACGATCAAGCGTCCGCATCTGGTCACGATCCCTGACGATGCCTTCGGTGACTGCCACTTCAAACATGAACGTCCCGAAGTTGATCGGCTGGTACTCTACGCCTTCTTCTTTGAGTTTCTTCAACGCCTCGTTGACGACCGTCGTCTTACCGACGCCCGGTACACCGGTGATAATGACCTTTTTTGTCATCTGTGTCCCTTTCCACAATCATTCTTTGCCAAAGAACGTCCGCATGAACGGGTACATCTCCATGATCTGCTGGCTTGCAATCTCTTCGTACAGCCGGTACGTGATACTGACGGTTAAGAGCAGACCAGTTCCACTGACCGCTCCTATGACACCAAAGAGGTTCGCAATGACACTAAGAATACCGATAAAGACACCACCGATGATGGTGACACGGGGAATATACCGGTCAAGGTACTTCTCCAGTACCTGCGGGTTTCGCCGGTAGCCGGGGATGGACATGCCGGAACTCTGGATCTGGCGGGCAACATCTTTTGAGTCCAGCCCGGCAGTCTTGATCCAGAAGAGTGCAAAGATCGCTCCTCCAACCACCATGAATGTGATATCGATCCCCAGACGTAATAGAACCTCCCATGGCGCATGACCAAGATCGGTTGCCCACCACATCCAGTCAGTCGGACCGTTGATGGGTGCAAGATACCACATAAGACCGGATACCGGCGTCTGACCATTGAATACACCAAGGATGGTGATCCCCACATTGGACAGGAACATCCCAACCATCTGGATATTCGCCTGAAGTACCCGCACGAGAATCATCGGCAGGACACTGGCGTAGATCAATTTGACCGGGAACCGGGCGCGCGCGCCCCGAACCTGTGCATGTGCGAGCGGGATCTCGATACGGGTCGATTCGACATAAACAATGATCAGGAATATCGCGATGGTTGTGACGAATGCCAGAAGTTCTGCACCAAAGTACTGGATGAAGTTCGCACCGTCAAGGACGACAGCGACCAAGCGTGGGAAAAATCCTACAGGATACGGATCGCTGACCGGAGTCCAGTTGATAAATCCGTTCACGATTGCCTGCGAGATCCCCGCAATGATGAACAGCCCAACCCCGGAGCCAATACCCCACTTGGTCACGACTTCATCCATCAAAAAGACAAGTACCCCACCAATACATATCTGGATAAATATCAGAAACGATACGAGAAACAGGTTGCCACCAAAGAACTGCGCTGCGACAACTGCATCCGGGCGCATGAATCCGCCGATGAGGTTCGGTGCCGCTTCAATGATGATCATGGCGAAGATCAGGATCTTCTGCAACCCCATGTACATAACCTGTCCACGGGTATCACTCGTATCGATATGAAGAATGTCAGCGCCTTTCAAGAGTTGGAGCACGATGGATGCTGTAACGATAGGACCGATACCAAGGTGCACGATCGAACCGCTTGCACCTGCCATCAGCGCCCGCCAGTAAAGGAATACATCCTGCGAACTCGCGGCAAGCCCGAATACCGGAATGTTCGTTAGCGCAAAATACAGAACTAAAATTCCAAGTGTCCACATCAGTTTGTTCTTGAAGTGGACATGCCCCTCGGGACTCTTGACTGCGGGCATCGCAGCAAGCAGGGGTTCCATTCGATCCAGCAGGTCTCCCATTGTTTCACCAAAAAATTGAGGTGGGTCAGATGACCTGCGCCTTTCCACCAGTCTTCTCGATCTTTGCCTTTGCCTGTTCTGAGAATGCCGCTGCTGATATGTTCAGCTTCTTTGTTACCTTGCCACTGCCCAGCACCTTTTCGATGCCGAGATCGGCTGCATTGATAACAACTGCATCCCCTTCCTCTTTAGCAATTCCCTGCGCGAGAAGTGACGGGATAATCTGGTCGATGATCCCGATATCCATCACTGCAACAGTGACTGCGGGATTGTGGAAGAATCCATTCTTACCGAAGACCGGACCTCCCATCTCCATATACCACTTGACAAAGTGGTGGGCGTTGATGCCGGCGCGTCCCCGTCCACCACGGTTGCCTGCGCCACGCCGGTTCTTATGCGTTCCGCCGCCGCATGTCCGCGACCCGCGGTATTTTGAACGTTTGTTGGTTGGCATCCATTCACCTCATCTTGTAGAGGAGAGTATTGATCTCCTGACCATAATAGCCAAGCGCTCCACCCTGGACAAACGTTCGCTTGGTGGTCTTGTATCCCTTGCGCGGCGGGTGGAGCCGGAGCACCGGCTTCAATCCCGGAATGTCGCGCAACTTCAGTTCTCCTCCGGCGAGTGCCTTGGCAAGTTCGCTGATGCCGCTGTACGTTGAGTTGGATTTGATATACTCATCAGTCAGTGCGGCGTCTCCGATTAATCTGCCACGGGTACGTAGCAGGGTCTCAATGGTCACTGCGTCCACTTCACCATAGGCAACATAGTCTTTTACCTTGCGGATCATCCCGAGGTTCTCGGGGGTATCCACGACCAGCACACAGTGGTTGATGTGGTGCAGACGGAGCATCTTTAATGTGTCTTTAATGTCCTGGCGGGTGTTGACCACACCCCGGACCTGCACTACCGCATACATTACGGTGCCCCTCCGATTCTTGTCATATTGGTCATTTTTAATGCGTTAAAGGTCGCCTTTGCAAAGTTGATCGTTGTCCGCGTCTGTCCGCGTGCAAAGGTCCACGCATCCCGGATACCGGCAAGCTCAAGCACCTTTTTACTGATATCCCCGGTGACAAGCCCGATACCCTGCGGGGCGGGTTTGAGGGTGACCCGGACACTGCCGGCTGTACCTTCTACCTGCATCGGGATCGAGTGCGTCACATCGCACCCGCATTCCCAGCTGCCGCACCCACGGCGGACCTTGACAATATTCATCTTTGCTTTCACGATCGCCTTTTTTATCGCGTCGCCAACCTGAACGTCCTTGCCCTGTCCGAATCCGATGTAGCCGTTCCGGTTGCCGACAATAACGACGGCTCGGAACTGCACGCGGCGCCCGGAGTCGGTCATCCGCTGCATCATGGCGATATCGAGAACCTCATCCTCGAGATCGGGGAGAAACATATCGACGATTTCAGGTTCCTTGATGGGTCTGCCGCTTTCCAGTACCTGGTCGATGTTCTTGATCTCTCCCGAAGCGACGAGTTTGCCAAGACCGGTGATTGGGCGCCATTCTGCCTTTTCGTATGCCATTTACACCAGCTCCTTCTTTATGGCGTCTGCCACCTGTTCGACATTCTGCATGATAGTGCCGGCTTCTTTCTTGTATGCGGCAATATGCGCACCTTTCGCCCGCTCATTGCTGGGGAGGATCTCCTCACCGTACGGTATATCGAGTCCGGCTTCAACTGCCCCTTTGAGGGCAGCGAATACCCGTGCACCCCGTGTTGCGCGGTTGAGACCGATGTCCAGTATGGCTCGTTCCTGCTGGGCTTTCTTTGCTTTAACCGCAAAGAGCATGCCCGTCAGGTACGCTGCCGGAGTATTGGAGGTTGATCCCGCGTATCCGTATTTTTCCAGTTCTGCAGAGTTGGCTGATACCAGAGTACGGTCGCCGTCCATCTCGGCGGTGACCAGCTGGATGATGATGTGTCGGTTCGTCTTGCGTACGACCATGCGTGGTGCGTCAGCAACGACAAGCCGGGTTCGCTGGTAGTAATCGGTTTTGCCTTCCCTTCGTCTTCGGAAGGGGACAAAATACCGTGGTCCTGTCGCCATGTTACTTCATCCTCCCGGTAATGATCTCCAACTGCGCCTTCATATGCGCGACACTCCTGAACTGCCCGCCGGCTGCTTTCCGGTAGATGATGCGGTACAGGTGTGCATCGATGGTGCCGGCTTCGCGGAGCGTGACGAGTGCTTTCCGGATGGCGCGGATCTTCTGGATCCACGTCCGTTTGCTCGGCGTCCGTGCGCCCTGTGCACCTTTGCGTTTTCCAGCACCTTTGCGGTGCCCATATGCCCTCTGGGCAGTGCGTATGCGCGCCCTGCCCCTGCTGACACCTTTCTTCTGGTGTGCCTTGATGGCTCCATCAGTGATGAGTCCCCGCAGGTCGTCTCTTGAGATCGCACCCTCAATGTCTGAAATGCTTTCCGGGTTGAACCAGACACGGTTGACTCCACACTTTAAAAGCGAAGCAGCGATACGCCTCTGTTTTGCGACGTCACTCATCGTCCTTCACCTCAGCCGTCACGTCTTCTTCGCTTTCTGTTTTCTCCTCAGCAGTCTCCGGCACTTTCACTACGCGGGCGTTTAACACTTTCAGACCCGCTGAGATCGCCTTCTCCTGGAGGACAATGCGCTTTCGGTTACCGACAGTTGCCGAGATGCGGACTGCCTGGGTCTCCGGGTCAAGACCTTCAAGGTCCTGGAGCGTGAACGCGAGTATTTCAAAGAACCCGCTGGGATGCATACCCCTCACGGCAACCGGGCTTCCGAAACCCGGTTTTGGAAGTGCACCTTTTGCCTTCTTCTGCTCCCTCTGCTTGTTGTGCTGTCCACGGGGTTTCCTCCACGAGGCGGAGAGCTGTCGCTTTTTACCGAATCCGTCGCGCTTGAACTCGGCACCTTTATCGGTGCGCACACGGATTAATCGCTTGATCTCTGTTGTCATTTCCCTTCAACCCCTCTGGACAATGTATATACCGTCCTGGAAGACACGGGGATCGCGGTCGCGGATGTGGGTTGCATGTTCGATGTTTGCCGCTGATGTTCCCACCAGTTCACGGTCGATGCCGGAGAGCACAACCTCATCGTTTGCCACCTTTGCCGTCACACCTGCTTCGATACGGGCAGACCGTGCCTTCTTCTCACCGAGGAAGTTACTGATCTCAAGCCGGTTCCCCTGCAGTTTTAACTGGATCGGGAAGTGGGCGTAGACCACTTTCATCCGGTACTCGAATCCTTCGGATACGCCCCGGCACATGTTCTTTGTGTGCGCCGCAAACGTCCCGACAATCGCCATCGTCTCCTTGCGTCGGGATTCTGTGGTGATGATCACTTCGTTGCCGTCACAGGATACTGTCACCTGAGGGAAACGGACGTTGCGTGAAATCTGTCCTTTCGGTCCCGTCACGCGAAGCTGCATACCATCCAATTGGGCTTTTACACCCTCCGGAATCTTGACTTTCCGTATTGTTGTCATGATCTGCACCCCGTTAGTAAACGTACCCGAGCAGTTCGCCACCGATACCCTCTTTGCGCGCCTGCTCATGCGACATGACGCCGCGTGAGGTTGAGAGCATCAGGATACCGAAGTTCTTACCGGGCAGGTATTGTTTTTCCCAGTATTCCATCTCATCCAACTGTACCGAGAACCGCGGCGTAATCACACCGCATTTGTTGATCTTCCCGGTGAGGTGTACCTTCAGTTGTCCACCACGTCCGTCATCAATAAATTCGAAGCCCCCGATATAGCCGGAGTCCTGCATGATGGAGAGCATCGCACCGAGGAGTTTACTGGCAGGTTCGATGGTGACCTCGGGCTTTCCGGTATCACTTGCGTTCTTTAACGCACTCATCCCGTCTGCAATCGTATTTAATCGTGTCATGTTTGCAGTCACTCCTCAGTTCATCTTTTTAAAGCCCATCTTCTGTGCCCACTCACGGAAGCATTGCCGGCAGAACATGATGTGATACCGGCGTACAAGTCCCTGCTTGCGCCCGCACATCTTGCATTCGTTGGCACCGCGACCGAAAATCTTCTTCTTTTCGCCACCCATCAGCGCACCTCCACCTGGTATTCCTGTTTGAGAAACGCAATCGCATCTGTCTTGGTCACACGCTGGTTTGAAGGGAGTTTCTTCTGTTCCTTACGCCGACGGGTGATACGGATGCCTTTGCGCTCGAGCACGACGTTCACATCCATGCCGAATATGCCGATCTGAGGATCGTATGCCATCCCGGGGAAGTCCGTGTGCTCTTCAATACCGAATGAGAAGTTCCCGTTTCTGTCAAACTGACTGTCGAAGATCGTTTTGTTGACGATCCCAAGCGAGGTCGCAATGAACTTCGTTGCCGGTGCTCCCCGGAGCGTCACTTTACAGCCAATCGGGGCACCTTTTCGGATGTTGAACGCAGGCTGCGTCATCTTCGCGACACTCCGGATCGGGAGCTGACCGGTGATTGTCTTCATGATGTTTTCGGCTTTAACGAGTTTTTCACCGCTCTCGCCAACACCCATGTGGACGACAACCTTGTCAATGTGAATATCACGCATCGACGTCACTCTTGCATCCCCCAGTTCGCTATTGCGGGTGTTTCTCTGCCGATCATGTAGATGTACGGTGTGATCGTGTCAAACCGGGTTTTGGTCTGTTCATCTTCCAGCGTGATCCTGTTGGAGACGCTTCCCGAGGTTTTAACAATCTCGACAATCCGTGCAACTTTCCCGGAATGCTTTCCGCCAATGATCATCACCATGTTGCCCGTCGCAAAGGGGAAGTGATCGAGGATCTTGAACCGGTCTTCCGGTTTTAGGGAGATGACGATCGAGTCATTTGACTTGTAGGTATTATCCGCAAGGATGTTTGCACCGTACCGGAGGTTCAGCTGTACCCTGCCACCGGAGATGGTGGTCTTGTTCTCAATTTTGCAGAGACGGGTCTGGGCTGCTTCGGCATCGATCTCGACAGTCTTGTGGCGACCCTTGACATCCCGTAACATCCGGTAATACTTCCCGATCCGGGGAAGTGCAATGATATCAAAGATCCCGATACCCATATTCGGATTCCTGCAGGGTCTTCCATTGATGAGGACGTCTTTTTGTTTCAGGATCTGTTTTACTTCCTTTGCAGTGCCGGCAAAACCCATGGTGTCACGGAGCCAGACGCCAATCGGCATCGCATTTGCATTGTGCGGACCTGGCGCAGTCTTTGCGACGAACTTCGTCGTTTTCTTGGTAATGCGCCACGAATCAGGCGCATTCAGCCGCTTCAGATGTTCTGACATTATTCACTCTCCCCGAGTTTTGCTACGCGGCGCTTGTCCTCGAGATTCAGTTTGGTGATCTCGACTTTGGACGCATCAATGGTTCTCGGTACCTCGGTACCGTCAACTTTCGTTGAAGAAACACCATGAACGATGAGTTTTGTTTTCCGCATATCAACTGCATCAACAAGCCCTTCTTCACCAGCATGTTCTCCTCTGGTTACCTTGACAGTATCCCCTTTAACCACGCGTAAGGTCTTCTTCGTATATTTTTCCTTGAGTGCAGATGACAGGGGGGCGTTTAAGAACTTGGTCTTCATGTGGGAAGGGGCATCATAGCGCGCCTTTCTCTGTTTTCTTGGTTGTTTACTCTCAATTCTCACCATACCGCCACCTCACACAATGATCGTTGCCATGGAGCCAAGTTTGGGAAACCGTTCTGCCACTTCACGGGCAACCGGTCCTTTGATCTCGGTTCCTTTCGGCTCGTTCTTCTCGTCCACGACCACCACAGCGTTGTCATCGAACGAGACGCGCATGCCGTTGGGACGGCGCATCTCTTTCTTCGCACGGATGACAACCGCCCGTACAAGCTTCTTTCTCATGTCGGGGGTTCCCTTCTTCACAGTCACCGTGGCAATGTCGCCCAGTCCCATCTTCGGTTGCCGCCGCCGTACACCATGATACCCGAAGACGGATACGATCTGCACCACACGCGCGCCGGTGTTGTCCGCGCAGGTCAGTTTTGTTCCGGTCGCAAGCGCTCTCGGCGTCTTGGACTGCTTTGCCTTCATTGAGTCTCCACCTCGACAACGACAAAGGTCGTGCTCTTCGACAGCGGTCTGCACTCAGCGATCTTGACAATATCGCCCACCTTTGCCTGGAGGCAGGGGGGGTTGTGTGCATGCAACTTCGAGATGCGTTTCTCGTATCGCTTGTATTTCCGGATATAGTGCAGGTAATCCCGTGCCACCACAACCGTTCCCATCATTCTATCGCTCACGACTTTGCCGGTGATCACCTGGCCGCGCACCGGTAAAGTGCCGTGAAACGGACAGTTAACGTCTTTGCATTCCTGTTTTGGAACCGGGACGTTCAATCCAATGTTTAGTGCCATTATGGTATCCTCTTCTTTTCATGCAGGTTGATCCTCTTTTCAGGAGCCAGTGTCAGTGCGGATCCATCAATCTCAACAAAGGTTCCATCCGGAAGGCGCGTCCGGAATCTGCTGTGCATCTTCGGGACCTGTTTTATACCCTGCACCGTCTGGATGGCGATCATGTGCTTTGTCTCATCGATAATGCGCCCGCTCAACCCCCGGTGAAGGGGATTTGCGGCTCCTGATACCAGAACATCCATCCCGATCAATTCGTGACGTGTGATGTTCTGGGAAGTGATCATGCAGTTCTCCTGCGGTTCTGCTCGGTCAGCATCCGGGCGATAGTGCGCCGGAGTTCGCCGATGTGTCCGGGGTTTTCCGTGGCACCACCGGCACTGACTTTCCCGTAGTGCTGGACGAGTTCCATCCGTAGTTTCTCCAGTTGTTCCTGCAGTTCAACATCAGAGAGCTGCTGGACATCCTTTGCCCTGAATATTGCCATTACTGCACCCCGGTCGAGTCCTCGTCAGGAAGTGCGGGCTCTTCAGTGTCCATGTCACCAATGTCAGTTACCGTCACCTTGGGTGCCACCTTCTTCTTTTCCTGTTCGATAACAGTGAAGTGGTCGGGCATCTTGGCATCAGCGGGGACGATCTTGACCTGCACACCGATAACACCGAGTTTCTTGATGGCTACCGCGTAGCCTTTCTCGACGATATTAATACTCGGTTCACCGCAGTGCTTGATGTAGCCTTCCGTGAACTTCTGGGTACGGGCACGAGCCCCGGTCAACTTACCGGCAATGACGACCTCGCAACCCAGTGCACCGGAGTCCATCACGCGGCGCATGATGCTTGAACCCGCTTTACGGAAGTACCAGCCTCGCTCGAGCGCGTTTGCCAGCCTCTCCGCCATGATCTGGGCGTTGAAACTGGGATTTGTTACCTGCTGGACTTCGATTTGCGGCGATTCGACGCCGTAGTTCTGGGCGAGATCCATGGTCAGCTGGTGGACGAGTTTCCCGCCCTTTCCGATGACAATACCAGGTTTTTCTGCAAAGATGGTAACCTGTGTACCCAGCGGGGTCCGGGCAATATCCATACCGCCATATCCCGCGCGTTTGAGTTCCTTTGAGAGATACTTCTCAACGCGGGCTTTCCTCACACCTTCAGTGATGAACTTCTTCTCGACAGCCATTACGCCACCTCCCGGACGATGATCTCGATATTCACCGTTTCACGGACTTTAGGAGATGCCCTGCCCATTGCGCGCGGGAAGAATGACTTCTGGGCGCGTCCACGGTTTGCCGTGGCATGGATGATCTCCAGTTTCTCCGGGTCAATCCCGATATATTCGGCATTCTTCTTTGCCGCGTTCAGAACCCGTATAAATGCCTTCGAGGCTTTGACCGGATACCGACCCGCATCCCAGTTCCCGGGAAGCCCGCGTTTGTGCGCCACGTTTCTTGTGAAGCGCCGGAACGGGATTGCTTTTTTCAAGGCGATAACCTGGTTGAGGTATGCGATCGCGTCGTTGACGTGCTGGTGCCGGATGAAATGAGCGATCTCGATGGAATGCTTGGGGGACATGGGAAGCTCGTTTGCTTTCGCTCTCGCGATATTGTCACCCTCAATCTTGTTGGAATAATCAATGCGTGCCATGTCCATCACTTCAGCGGTACGTATTTGCTGCCCCTTGTTGCACCGATACCGGCAGAACCGTGGGTAACCTTGTGTCTCGTCAATGCGAATTCGCCAAGATAGTGGAAGACCGACTCAGGCTGGAACTCGACTTTTAAGAATTCCTTTCCATTGTAGATTTCAATCGTCTTTCCAACCATTTCAGGCATAACGATCATATCCCGCACATGAGTCCGTACCTTCTCGTCTCCTTCGCGGATCTTTGCGAGCAACGTCTCTTCGCAGCGATTAAGACCGCGCGTGATCTTACGGCGTGCACGGGCTGGCATGAGGGGAAGGAGTTCGCTCATCCCCATCGCTTTCAGCTCGTCAATCCTATACCCGCGATAGGTGAACTCCTCACGCCTCCTGGGCATTCTCTTCTGTGTCTTTTTAGGTGCTGCCATACCCTTCACTTCCTGCTCTTACCTGTCCTGCGTGCAGCCACATGTCCAACCGTCCTGCCCGGAGAAGTACCCCGCGCAATGGTCTTGGGACGACCCGTGTGCTGGTGACCTCCGCCACCAAACGGGTGGTCGATCACGTTCATTGCGACACCACGGACACGAGGCCAGTTGGATGCGGTGTTGCGCATCTTGTGTGATTTATTCCCTGCCTTCACAAACGGTTTTTCAACACGTCCGCCCCCGGCTACAATGCCGATGGTCGCACGACAACGTGCATTGAACCATTTTGTCTTTCCACTGGGCATCCTGACACCGACGCGTTCACCGATCTTGTCGACAACAACTGCCTGGACCCCGCTCGACCGGACAAACTTGCCACCGTCATTGGGTCGGGATTCGATGTTGCAGATGAATGACCCGGTCGGGATGTTGATGAGCGGAAGCGTGTTTCCGTTCTTTACGGCTACATCCGTTCCCCATGCAACGGGTTCACCGATACCGATCCCTTCCGTAACAAGCATGTAGACCTTTTGCCCGTCTTCCAGTTTGACAAGGGCAATCGGTGCGTTCCGTGCCGGATCGTGTTCGATATCGATGATGGATCCGGTGATATCGTTTGTGCCGTCTCCAATGTGTTTCAGTTCCGCCTTGTACCGGTGGGATGGTGCGCGATAGGTCGGACCGCCCCTGCCCCGGTTCTGTGTGGTAATGCGATGTCCCATGTTCCCCACCTACATTATGCCAAGCCGGCTGAGTATTTCCTCTGCGGCTTTCTCGTTCTCAAAACTCACGATTGCCTTCTTCTCGCCGTGCATGGTCATGAGTGTGTCGACATGTTTCACTTTCTGGTCAAATGATTTTTCAATTTCGCGTTTGATCTGGTGTTTTGTAGCCTGCTTGTGCACGAGGAACTGGATCTTGCTCTCTTTTTCCAGAAGAACCATTGCCTTTTCTGTGACGAACGGGTGTCTGAGGATCATTTATCTCCCCTCCAGGCGGGTAAGGGCACTTTCAGTCCAGACGGTCAGGCGTCCTGCCTGCATGCCGGGTGCGAGGTGCTCAACATTCAGCTGGTCAACCGTCACGACATCAACACCGGCAAGATTCCGTGCGGCACGGAGCGGTGCGGCGTTTGTAACGATAAGCAGGCTCTTTCTCTGTTTGTATCTGCGACCCCGCATCTTGCCCCTGCCTGCGCGGACCTTCCTGCTATCCTTCGCACGGAGAATGTCCGTGTAAAGACCGAGATTTGTCAGCGCTGAAATGACGTCCTGGGTGCGTTCGAGGGTTTCAAATTTGTCCTCAAAGACAACCGGGACTGCACCATCAAAACGGTGTCCCCGGCAGGTAATGAGGTCTGCCCGAACGCTTGCCGCGACTGCGGACCGGAATGCTTTCTGCTTCTCCTTCTGGTTGATCTCTTTTATGAGAATCTTTGCCACAACCGGCGGGTGAGCTTCACGACCACCTTTTGCCTGCGGGACTTTCGCGGCACGAGAGCCGTTCTTGAGACGGGGGACGTGCGATGCGCCACGCCCACTTCCCCAGCCTACCGCGGACGAACAGATGCCGGCAAACGGGTATGTCCCGTGCGGCTGCCTGCGGGTACTCTGGAGCGCCATGACTGCTTTCTTGATCAGGTCCGGGCGATATTCTTCAGAGAACAGAGCTGGAAGTTCGATCTCCTTTGCCACTCCGCCTTCAATTGTCTTAACCTGCGCTTTCATCTTTCGTCACCCCTGTTTACTCTGGACGCTCAGGAACTGGATTGCAGGTACCCTGATGACGTGTTCTCCCTGGCGGATTGCCGGGCGTATCCTCACGAGTCTCTTTACAGGTCCGGGAATGGACCCTTTGATTACCACATACGGGTTCTTTAAGACACCATAATGGAGGAAACCACCTTTCGGGGTGATCTCAGCACCGTTCTCACCAATCGCAAGGACGCGTTTGTTGAATTCAGTGCGCTGCTGGTAACCCATCTGACCACTCTGGGGCACCTGCCACCGTACGTGGTGCGGGTTCCAGGGTCCAAGGGTTCCTACATGGCGTTCTTTTCCGCCAACCGAGTGCTTGCGCTTGCGGAGCATGACACCCCAGCGCTTGACCGGTCCCTGTGTGCCTTTTCCCGTAGTGATCGCGGTGATATCGGCATATGCACCCGTCTGGATGGTATTGTCCAGCTTGATCTCTTTTCCGAGGACGCTTTGGGCAAATTCAAACTGTTTTTTTATGTCCCCTCCAGAGATTTTGATCTCCATAAGGTCAGGGACCTTTTTGGGTACACCGCTGATGATTGCCGGTTGCGTATACGCAAGAGCATAAATCTCCGCGACCATTCCAGCGGCAACTGCATCAGCAAACTTCTTCTTTGCGACCTCACGGTCATAGTCACCAGGGGTCGTGATCCTGCGGAAGAGCACACTATCAAGCTGGTCTGCCCAGCATTCAGTGAATGCGTGTTTCCCGTAGGTATCACAGGCATACGCGCGGATGGCGGCAATTTTCATAGTTGGGATCTCGATGATGGTCACCGGGACCATGATCTCTTTGCCTTCGGTCGGGCTGTCCTTGTGGTCATCCACCATGATAACATGCGTCATCCCCACTTTGTAGCCGGCAAACCCCTGGAGCACTGGTGCGCCAGTGTACACGGGCCAGGACTGGTATTTGGGTATGGGACTCTTTGCACGCTTCCGTGGGCTGAATGCAAGTG
Source organism: Methanoregula sp. (assembly GCA_028711405.1). GTDB lineage: Archaea > Halobacteriota > Methanomicrobia > Methanomicrobiales > Methanospirillaceae > Methanoregula. Next base: position 14,129 of record JAQTSH010000002.1, on the reverse strand, counting down.
AGCCTCGGCGTGGTCTGTTTATCTTTGGCATGTGTCAATCAATCCTTCTGTTATTCGTGTAAGGGATTCTTACTTCGACACGAATTGCGATTAACCCGAGACAGAAGCGAAATGTCTGCTGTCTTAAAAGCCAACGCGCGATCCGGAACGATCTTTCAACCGTCAATGCATGAAATACCCGCAGCACGTATGCGCGTGCCGGTATTCCTGCCGGGTTGATCGCCCCGATCTGGGATCAGGGATGAGAGGTTCTCACCACATCACCGGATATCCCGGGGTTACCTGTCTCGCGAAAGAAGACCCTGACATTGACGCATCCCCGGTGTGCGCGATGCCCGCCGGGGAATGGGCTCGTCGTTTGTGACGTCCACCCATGCGCTATCGTCAGATCCAACTTTGTCAGCTCGTTGTGACGAATCACAACTCCTTCTCGGTATCCCCCGTCATCTGGCGGGGTTCACCAATCGGAAGATACCCACGGCAGAACCTTTGTCCTTAGTGTCTTTGGAACAGTCCCGCCGGTGCAATGCAGAAGATCAGACCGGATTTGTTGCCCGTTGATCTGTGTAATGCGGGGATACCCTCATATCGGCTTCCTTAAATGTTGATTAAAACAGGATATATAGGTATGCCCGGTTTCCGGGGCACTTTTTTGGAGGCAAGACCGCGCTACCGAACGCACGATTCTTATGCCGGGTTGTGTTATACGGATATATCATCAGTTTACCAACGAGATCGCGGGCAGTAATGCCCGTGCGGCACGGCACTTCTCATCCGAAATACAATTCACCTTTCTCGGTGAGGTATACTTGAATGTCTTCACAGATAAGACGAGCCGAGCATGCCTGGGGGCGCGATTCGCGCATCAGGTTAATCAGTGAGATCGTATCGTACTTCACTTTGATATTTGTCTTCTCCGCTTCGGCAAAAATCATCGTAGGGACATCGAACAGATCCGTTCCTGAAGGAATATTGCAGAGTGGCGTGGCATCAAGTGTATAGAGGAAAGTCAGTGTCTCGCGTGCCCGCCGGATATTTTCCATCGCAGATTTTTCTATAGTGCAGACATTTGCCTTTGAAGTCTGGATGATATCAGCGATCTGCTGCTGGGTCATTCCTTGTTTACGATAGCGAAGTACTTCCATCTGCCGATCGGTGAGCAACCCATCTTTCATACAATACATTCATTCACGGGAATTTAAACACTTTTTGTTAACCCAGACTCCGACCACGAATGATGACACAAGCATATGTGCCGGAAGTCCGAAGTTCAGGAGTTTATTTTCCGACGATAAAATCAATTTCAAAATGTTTATATGAACTCCGGGTCATAGTAACGTGTTATAAAAAAAATTGAGGTGAAATTTCAATGGTTGTGAAAGTAGGAGTTGCCAAGTTGGGCAACATTGCAAGCGGTGTAATGACCGAACTGCTCCTCGATGAGAGAGCAGACCGTGAAGACATGCAGACATTCATGGCGACCAGCGGGACAAAGCTCGAGAAGGCAGACGTTGACCGCGTTGTCTCCAACATGAAGGCATGGAAACCAGACTTCTGTATCGTAGTCTCCCCGAACGGCGTTCTTCCCGGACCAACCGATGCACGCCAGGAACTCGCTGCCGCAGGCATCCCCGTTGTCATCATCACCGATGATGTAACGACCAAGAAGGAATGGGAAGGTGTCAAGACCAGCCAGTTCGGATACATCATCATGAAGGCAGACTCCATGATTGGTGCACGCCGTGAGTTCCTCGACCCCATCGAGATGGCAGACTACAACGGAAACCTCGTCAAAGTCCTTGCACTCACCGGTGCATTCCGCAAGCTCCAGCTTGCCCTTGACAAGGTAATCGACCAGGTGAAAGCGGGCAAGAAGGGCGCAGAGCTCGAACTCCCGAAGATCATCATGACCGCCGAGAAGGCAATTGATGGAGAATTCACCAATGCCTACGCGATGTCCAAAGCACGCGCAGCATACGAGATTGCATCGGCAGTCGCCATGGTGAACGTCAAGGGTTGTTTCATGACGAAGGAATGGGAGAAATACGTCCCAATCGTCACGAGCGCTCACGAAATGATGCGGGCAGCAGCAGTGCTCTGCGACGAAGCCCGTGAGATTGAGAAGGCTGGCGACGGTATCATCAGAAAGCCCCACAAGAAAGACGGCACCATTGTTTCCAAAGTGAAACTGATGAGCAAGCCAGAGTAAATTATTCCCTTTTTATTTTTTGAACAGTTTTCCCAAGGCATGTCGCCATTTGACGCGCACAGCTACTTTTCGGGATGCGGGCGCACAATGGAAGGGGATTAATATGAAAATTCGCAAACCGATTTTCAATGCATTCTACCTGATGCGCACATTATAGTGTTTTATTATCGGTTAACAGCATTCGTTCCGGTAGTACCGACCCAGATCTTCCGGGAGCGTCAGGATCACCGGCTCAAGGTGCATCCGTTCCATGAACGCAGAGTCGCTGGTCGATGAAGCATTAGGGTTTATCCGGGAGATGAGCGAGCAGAATGCCCGCGAGTCCTGGTTCTCGTCCGGTTTATCAAAAAATATCGCCATGTTGAACGCATGCGTTCCCAGTTTTTTATAAAGGGTAATGACGCGCAGGATACCCTCCACAAGGGAATCCACATAAGTATCCAGTTGATCAATTGAACCAAACGGGAATAAACCCCTCACTTCACGTTCCCCAACCGGGACGGCATGTGCTGACCAGAGGATCTCATCCCCAAAGAGATAGCGATCCGATGCCCGCTCCTGCTCACGGACTGCATCCCAGTAACTTGCACCGGTATCCTTCCGGTAGCATTGACATGCCGCGCGGTAACGTTCAATCATCAACGGGGGAGACCGGTCAGAGAGTGCCTGCATATGGGGGTGGACAAGACTCGCACCGGCTGAAGGAAGAAAGTTCCAGTTGATACTGGGATAGCCATCAACCCTCCGGAGCGCGTCTGCTTGTGCACGGATGGCATCAACCATTTGCTGGTGCGTAAAGGTCTCTACGTGATGCGCGGCGGTGATCACGGTCACCGTATGCCACTCCCCGAACGGGAACAGGTTGGGAAATGTGACACTTTCTCCAAGAATAATCCGGGTATTGTCCGAAAATGTAGGGGTCTCGGTAAAAACGCGATCACGGCAGAACGGGCAGCCATCATGATTCTCTGGCAGAGAGAATACCTGATCGATATGTCGCTTCAGTCGTTCCGGGCTGATCCTGCACCGGAGACCGGTGAAACGCTCCATCCTGTGCTGCAATAACCCCTTATCCATGGATACTTCTGAAACAGCAAACATTTCCAATCCTTGATCATACTATAATATCCGATAACATAGTCGTTTGCATCTGTCATCGGTCCCATCCGGTTGACATTGTTCAAGATCTTTGTACTGCATGGCGGATCACCTGTTGAGGATTTTGTCACCGTTGACCATCCCCATCATTTGTCAAGGATTACCATACATGGTTCTTTCGTGACCGGTGACCGGGATCGTCAGTCCTGTAATAGATTCTGCTTCCTATTGTAAACATTTAAAAAAAAGGGAATTTTTTCTATCTGCCAAGGCAATGTTGGCGTATCAGGCTGTATCCGGTATGGTATCGGATACGGGATTATACGACGTACTTGCCGAGGAGGCGGATAGAGTTGGTCATGTCGGGACCGAGTGGTGAGCCAAAGATGATCTGGGTGACGCCAGCCTTTGTCAGGTCAGCACACTTTGCCTTGACCATTTCAGGGGTACCTGCAATGGTGAATGCATCAATCTCTTTGTCTCCGACGAGTTCTCCAACCGACTTGAAGTCGAACTTGCCGAGCGCTGCCTTGATCTTTGCCACATTGGCGAGGTCGAGACCGTGGCGCGTGAGCAGTGCTTCCGGAGAACCGGCTGCAATGAATGCGGCAACAATCTTTGCTGCGTTCCGTGCCTTTTTCTCACTCTGGTCAATGGACATTGCCGTGTATGCACCAACGTCGAAGTTCTTCTTGCCTGCAGCATCGCTTGCCTTCTTGATGATCGGGATCGCGATCTGGAAGTCCTTCGGGTTGGATGCGTTGATCAGTGCACCGTCACCAACCTTTCCGGCAAGCTCAAGAACCTTGGGTCCCTGTGCGCCGATGTAGATTGGAACGCCCTTCTTCTTGTCGGGAAGGTTGACACCGGTCAACTTCGCACCATCGTAGTCGAAGAACTTCATACCGGACTTGTTCACTTGTTCACCGGCACAGAGTTTCCGGATCTGGACGACTGCCTCTTCAAGGCGGGCAACCGGCTTCTCACCCGCGATAGCGAGCTTCGGAAGTGTTGACAGGTCACCGGGTCCGATACCGAGCACTGCACGCCCGTCGGAAATTTCGTTCAATGTGCAGAAGAACGATGCCATTGCTGCTGGCGTGTCGGTAAAGGAATTCATGATACCCGGACCCATTTTCAGGGTCGATGTTGCCTGCGCGATTGCAGCGAGAGTCGGGTAGCAGTGGCGGTTGTTGTAGTGGTTAGTGATCCATGCAAAGTCGATATCCTTTGACTCAGCAAGTTTACAGAAGTTAACTACTTGCTTTACGTTGACATTTCCTGGTACAAATTCAATTCCATATGTCAAGGTTTGTTCACCTCATTGACTATTACCGTCCCAGCGCTTAAATAAATTATGATTTACATTTATTCCGGCGGATAATCGGGACGCATTCCACCCGATTTATCAGGATTTTGCAAAAAAAATCCGATTCCACATTTCTAATCGGGGGAGAACGCAGTAAGATCTCTCGGATTAACAACCGAATCCGGGGTTTTAGGCTTTTTCCTGCATATAATCGATTCTTGTTTGCCGTTTTCCGGGCGTTCCAATGAGTGGGTCATTGATGGCACATCTGGCATGGGAGTGCGCCCCGTCAAACAACTCTTGCCATGTTGAGCTCTGACCAAAACAGTTCTTCAACGTTTTTCCGGAACGGAAATCTCCTTACGATCCTGCTCAAGTGTGGAAGACCGGGTAGTTTATACGTGAACCCAGGTTATCCAATTATATTCCAATTAGTGATAAACATTTTTTTTCTTGGGACATAATTATCCTATAAGATATTGAATCCCGGTGAGCAATGATAAATTAGACAGTTCAGATAGTCCATCGGATATCAGATAAGGATTGGTTCATGCGGATACTCGCTATAGGACTGGGGGGGGCAGGTTGCCGGATCGCTGCGAGTCTTTACACCACAGACCGGCGGAGCAGCCGGGTGGCATGTGTTCAGGCGCTTGCCATCGATGTGGATGGAGACACATTAGCGAAGCTGGGGGATCTTCCGGAATCTGCAAAGGTATATTTCCCGGCGCTCGAAGCGGGTGCCTTGAATGCAAATGGCGATCTGGATCAGACCGCAACCGTGGACATCGGTGAAATCATTGCGCGCATACAAAATGTCGAGAGCGGGGAGATTGATGCCATCTTCATCTGTTGCGGACTGGGCGGAAGTATGGCAAATATTGCCCCGCACATTGTTACTGCGCTCAGGGCCTCGATTGTCGAACCGATATTTGGTCTGTTTACCCTGCCATGCCTGTCAGAGGGAGAGAAGCGATCGGCAAAAGCTGCCGATGACATAGAGATGCTCTCCCCGCTTCTGGACGGGGTGATCCTCTTCGACAATGAGACCTGGTCAAAGAAGATCAGTGCAGCCAGGGCTGATCTCGTAAAACGGGAAAAAGGCGGTACCAGCTTTTTCGGGTTGGGGAAGGCGCGGCAGGAGATATCTCCGGAGGATGCCGCGCGAATGATCTTGAACGAAGGCATTGTCCGGCGAATCAGCCTGATCCTCCGGGCTGGGGAGTTCAAAGCTGACGGCGGTATCGATCTTGCTGAAGTCGTGATGGACTCCGGGGAAGTGCTGAACACGATGAAAGGGATGGGGTTTATCACCATCGGTTATGCCGTGGAACACCTGCCCCAGCACCCGTTCGGGTTCCTCTCCCGATGGCGCCCGGTCAGTTACTTTGCCGAAGAACATAAGAAGAAAGCGTCCCGAATCGTTGAGCTCGCAAAACAGGCAATCTACAATGAAGTTTCAACCCCCTGTGATATCACAAGCGCGGCAAAAGCACTGGTACTTGTTGCCGGTCCTTCCCATGAACTCTCGATGAAGGGGTTTATGACCGTACGCAAATGGATCGACCGGAGCATCGCCGGTCTTGAGACGCGATCCGGGGATTACCCGGTGACGAACACAAAATATGTCGCGATCATTGTCATGCTCTCAGGTCTTGAGAATATTCCCCGGCTTGCGGAGCTCAATGAGATCAGGACACAGTACTCCGCAAACCTGCGCGGGGATTCCCGATTCCCGATGAGCCGCCCTTCAGATCAAGGTTTTGATGTGCCGGATGCATTGTCCGAAACGCCATCGGGAGATGCTCCTCCGGCACACAGGTTCTCCGGCGGAAAGGATGCGATGATCAGTCTTCCCGGAAAAAAATCCCCGGTTGGCAGATTTGATGATGCGCGTTCAGGAGAGATTACCCGCCAGGCTGATATGCAAGAATCGCCTGTTGGCACCAGGGAGACTCGCGACCGTGAGATCAGTCAGGAAATCTCTCCCCTTGAGATGTCAGTACCGGCTCCCGACGAACCACACATTGCCGTACCTGTCATCGTGCAACCCGTGCCACCTGCGGAAAAGCCAGCACCCCAACCACCGGGCGAACGCGCTCCCACAATCCGTTCTACAACCACCCTGCCCCGGATACCCCGGAGACACCTTGTCGTAAGTAAGGAGGAGAGAAGGGTAGTGGACACCGTTCCGGAAAAAGCACCAGCCGTTCCTCCGGCAATCCCGCCAAAACCACCGGTAAGCCAGGAGCCGGCTCCCGCGAAACGACCGGTGGACGGTGGAGATCCGTCCCTGCGTGCGCGGGAAGATCTCCTGAAGAAGCGGGAGCAGGAGAGGCTACGGATTGAGAGTGAGTTACAGCGACAACGGATGATGGCAATCTCCGGGCACATGCAGAAGAAACCCCAGGTGAAAAAAGATCTCTCCCATCACGTTCCCGGCATCTCCCCGGCTATGGATCCCCACAGACTGGTTCGCCCAGAACCGAGATCCCCGGGCATTTCAGTTGCCCCAAAACCAGACGAGAGGCATATACCGGAGAAGAGAACGGTGCTTATCACAAGGAAACGGAACAACCTGGAAGAACCGGCACCCACCCGGATCCCTGACACTGAACCTGCACCAGCACAAGGGGAAAAATCGGATCCGTTCATCATTTCCACGGCAGCACCCGTTGAGAGTGCCCTGCAAGAGTCGCAGATTGCATTGAAAGATCAGATGAAGCATTCAAACGATGAGATTTTTACCGGAAAAGGTATCCCGAAACGGTCGCCATCACAGGCGAATGATTCAGTCCTCCTCCGCGCCGGGTTGAAACTTAAAAAGAGCCAACCAGATGTATCGACACCCCCTCCAGCCCAGGTCCAGTCACGCGAGGAGCCTCCCCGCACATCTGCCCACTTGATAAAAAAGCGCGTAAAGAAACCGGCTGATGAAGACGAGACGGGATCCGGTGCCTGATCAATTGGTCTCCATCACTTTGGAGAACGGGATGTTCCCGGCGCCGATCTCGGTCCGGATATCAAGGTCCTGTTCAACGCAGTTGCCAATATAGTTCATTCCCGAAAAGGCAACAATCGAGAGGCGGAACGGGTTAGGGGGGAGATTGAACACCTGGTTACCCATCGTGACCGGAAAGACAAACCCGCAGTCGTTCATGAGCCGAACGATCTGTTCTACTTGTTCCCGTGCCGAGCATGGCACTTCTCGGACATTTGCAAGCGCGATACCTGTCTTTGTGCGGATAAACTGGTTTATTGTGGTCAGACCGGAGGAGATGAAGAGTTCAAGGGGATCGATGGTGGTGCCCCGGTACCCGATCAGATCCCGGAACCAGGCCGGAGTTCCCCGATCGATCTCAAGACGCCCGCCATACGCCATCTTTACAGGGATTCCCGCCCGCTGGAATACGCCGTCCATGGAGATACTGCAAAGGGTGATCACACCCACCGAGTCAGAGGGAACGCGGGGATCCCGGTCAATGATGCGATAGGAACTGAAGAACCCACACCCGGTCTTTGCCACCTCATCAAATGCCGCAATGGACCGTTCGAACGAAACTTTTGGCACAATCGAGAGGTTGTAGGCAACATCCCCCGTTCCGGTAGCGGGATCGAACGTGCTCCGGTACGCGAGCCGCTCGAGTTTGGATATGATAAATCCAATTCGGTCATCGACAAGCGCGTTATCCGATTCAGCAAGTCCGAGCGGGGTCAGCATCCGACCCTGGTTTCCCACCTTTTCGGTAAACCCTGAACTATCGAGGTAGCTGAGATGATACTGGACAGCGCGGTCACTGAGCACAAATCCCCGGTCTGCCATCAGTTCCGCAAGCCTTTTTGCCCCGACTGGTTCCTGATGCTCTTTTAATATCCGCAGGATTTCGATGGTTTTTCGTTCAGTCCGTATCATGATTCTTTCGCCTCCACGGCACCGCAACTATCCTGGTATCGCCCGGAATACCGTTCACTACCGTTTAGTACTTCGTGCAGAATCATCTGGACAATCCGGTCGTTCTTCTGCAAAAGGATATCCTCGTGTCCCAAATTGGTAAGACAAAGGGTCAACTGTCCGCGAAAACCCGGATCAACAAAACCCGCACCCATGAGCACCCCCCGCCTGCCAAGTGAAGACCTGCACCGTAGTGTCCCCGCAGTATCGGGAGGGAGTTCCACCCATTCCAAACTGGAAACGAGCGTGCAGGCACCACGGGTTAAGGTGGTATTGTCAGCTGCGCGGAGATCATAGGACGCGGGTTGCTGGCTTTCGGTACTGTACGGCGCGATGACAAGTCGTTCCTGCGTGCATTCACTGTGTGTGCGGCGGACAATTTCATGGGCAGATAGAATCATTCATTAGTTTATCAGTCAAAAAATACTTAATATCTTTTATGTGGACGGCACAATCAGGTTTAACGGCATTTGCACTCAAAATGCAGTTCCTCCGACCGTTCTCATGCGAATGATCGCTGGATCCATGGGGTAGAGGACATCCTCTTGGGCTTCGAACCCAAGGACGCGGGTTCGATTCCCGCTGGGTCCGTTTTTGGAAATTTTACTGGCGAGCAGCTGCCACATCACACCGATCAGAAATGACGAATCACGGATCTTCAAACACGTATCGTGTACGTGTGTACACTCAAATGACCAAAAGCGAGATCCAAAAAAATTAGAGTTCATTTTTCTTTATGATGTGCCGCCGCCTTCTCCGTGAGAAGATCCTGATCACGGCGAACAGGCAGAGGACGATGATGATACCAATCCCGATCAGTGTGATAAAACTCCAGTCGGTGACCTTTTCAAGGGATATGGTGAGGGGGGCAGTAGCGTTTCCCGCCGTGAATTGTTTCTGGATGGTCGCCGGGTAATACCCTTCCCGTGTTGCTGTGATGTTGTAAGGTGTGTTGAATTTTATCTTCGTAATGAACTGCCCATGACTATCGGATATACCGACGTACGCTCCGTTTACGAGAACGGTCGCATTCGTCAGAATCTTCTGTTCCTTATCCTGGATAAAAACGGACAGATCAACACTCTCAAAAGGCAGTTCTATGGCAAAATCATTTCCTACCTTTGAGAGATTTGCCTGGAGGGTTTTTGTACCGTACCCTTCCTTCTTCACGTCGAAGGAATAGATGCCTGCGACAAGGTTCGGGAGGTTGGCACGCCCGTACTGGTTTGTCTTTGCAACAGATGTGCCGTTCATCAGGATGTCTGCGCCACTTATAGGAGATTTGGTCTCATCGGATACGTAGATGAATGCACCAACAGGGGATTTTGCGAGAAACGCTTCAAATATTGCATCGGTCTCGCTGATTGTCCGGGATTCGGCAAAGGTATCGTAGTCGTCTTTCTTGATCTGGATCGTATAATATTTCCCTCGCGTGATTGGTGTAATCAAGATTCCATTTGGACCGGTTTTACCCATGAGAACAGAATCGACCCTGACCTCGGCATCCGGGATCGGGGTCATCCCATCCTTATCCTTTACGATGAATGAGAACCGGGTGCCGGAAAGAAGCCAGTACTGCACATCTTTGCTGAGAGTATCCATGTCGATTGTGCTGGACCGTGGTTGGTAGTTGGCTGCGGTGATGTCGATGGAATACATGGTCTCTGCCTTGACGGCAAAGGTGGCTGATCCGGATATATCAGAAAATTTCGTCTGGGTGAAATTTTCCGCAGACAGGTTGATGTTCGCCCCGTAAACCGGTTGGATTGTATCTGAATCGAACAGGTTCACCTTAAGCGCCAGGGTCTTACGGTTCATGTTCGCAAGGACGAGCGTTTCGTTCTTGATGACGGTCTGAGTCCAGTCATCATACCCTTCCATGGAGACACGGAGGTTGAGATCGTTTAACCCGGAATGTGTGATGGAGTATTGCCCGGTATTGCTCGTCCTGCCAAGGTTGGAACCGTCCAGAAAGACAGTGGCGTGAGAGATCGATGTGTTATCGAAACTGTCCTGCACGCTAATCTGCAGTATCGTTGCCTGAGCCGCGCTGCAAAAGATGAGAATACACAGCAGGGTGAGAAGGAAACGAGTCTTATATCTATACATAGTAAATTATCCCCACCTGCTCGTATTTTAGCCCATCGGTTCAGAACACGGATATGGAGGGTACCCGGTCAAGAAGCATACCTTCAACAAGCACCGGCATGAGCCGCCGACCCTCTTCGATTGCGTTCTGGAGACGCCATGAGCGGTCTGCGTAGAGCGTGAAGAGCGGTTCACCGACTTTGATGAGTTTGCCTTTCTTGGCATGGAGCAGGATGCCGGCGCCCCGGTCATGTGGTGCGCCTGCGATACGGGCGAGCGTGATCAGGGACCGGTTGTTCATCTCGATGATATACCCTGATGCCGGTGCCCGGACGACGAACTCGTGCTCGCCAGGGAGGATATCTTCAGACTTGACTTTCGGATCGCCTCCTTGGATCTCAATGATCTTCCGGAACTTCTCGAGGGCTTTTCCTTTCGTGAGGAGTTCCTGAGCCATCGCTGCCCCGGTGCCGCGTGCGGCTTTTCCCGACATCTCAAAGGCGATGCCGGCGAGCGAGAGACTTTTCTGGATGAATGAGTTCGGCTCAGTGGCTCCTTCAAGGACGCGGAGGGCTTCCCGAACTTCGAGGTTCGGACCGATGCTGTGCCCAACCGGGATATCACCAAAGGTGAGCGCACATTCTACTTTGATATTGAGCCGTTCACCGAGTTCGATGAACTCACGTGCCAGTTTTCTGCCGTCCTGCATGGTCGGGACTTTCGTGTGCTGTCCAACCGGGATGTCGATGACGACAAGGTTCGCGCCGACTGCGTATTTCTTTGCCATGACACTGGCGAGCATCTGCCCGCGTGCGTCGATCTTGAAGGGGTATTCCTGGAGGATGATCCTGTCATCGGCGGGAGCGATGTTCGTTGCCCCGCCCCAGACGATGGTGCCGCCAATTTTTTCGGTCATCTGCTGGACTTCGGTTGCCGAGAATTCGACGTTCGCGAGGACTTCCATTAAGTCTGCCGTACCTCCGGCGCCAGTGATGGCACGGGAGCTGGTTTTTGGGATTTTTAGTCCGCTGGCAGCGATGATGGGGACGACGAGAAGTGAGATCTTGTTGCCGGGGACTCCACCGACCGAGTGTTTGTCGACGATGGGTCTGGAGGCGAATTTTATCTGTTCGCCGGTCTCGACCATTGCCCGTGTGAGGTGCTCGACTTCGTCCATGTCGAGCGGGTTGATGTAGGAGGCGGTGATAAAAGCAGTGAGTTCGGCAGCAGAGATGTCGTCATTGACGACGTCTTTAATTATGGTCATGGTTTCATCTTTGGATAATTTACCGCCGTCCATCTTCTTCTTGATGAAGTCAAGCGATGCGGGACGCCCGGCTTCCCGGACCTCGATCTCGCTTCCTTCGGCAAGGTTCAGGCGTTCATTGGTGATCCGGTAGACTCCGACCGTGCCCTGCCCCGCGATGGTGGAGGTGGTGTCTATAAATGCTGTTACCGAGACGCCGTTTTTTGGGTTGATCAATTGTACGCGGTCTCCGTCAAGGACTCCAATGCTCCGGGCATCGAGACGGTTGAGCAGTATGCCCCGTTTTGCGATATCGAGAATCTTTCCCAGCAGTTTCATGTCCGTTTCTCCCTGGGGATGCGATTCTTTTTTTAGAGTGCATCCTTTCTATACCTACATGGGACTCTGTTTAATATAAGTCGTCGTGCCGGTGGCATTGCAGGAGAACGGTGACTGGGATTTTGTTCTTGAGGGAATGAATCAATCCTATGTCAGGTACCTGTCTGGGATCCCGGTGACGGGGGGATCGTCATGTCCCTTATCGTAGGATGGAGTGGTGCCGGACAGTACACGTTTTTTGAGCGATGGAGACGGTTCACAAAAACAAATCTTATGTATCCATACGTTCCATATCATCACAAAAGGACTGTGACCATGCAATCTCCGCTTCTGGCACAAGAACTCAGTTCCGGGGTTATTTCTCTTCTCACCAGTCACCGTGACACGATAAAAGAACAGTTTCATATCCGAAGAATTGGTATCTTTGGTTTTGTGGTCCGTGGGGAGGAGCAGGCTGACAGCGATGTTGATATTCTTGTTGATTTTAAACGCGGACAGGCAACACTTCGCAATTATTTGAGCCTGCGCAGGTTTATCCCGTCACTGATACAAAGGGACGTGGATCTCGTGACGACCGGGTCACTTATTCCCTATATCTGGTCGTATGTGGAGCGTGAGGTGTACGGATTGGGACGTGATTGCAGATGTCATCTATAACGAGATTTCACGATTGAAAACTCAGATCTCATCAATCCTCTCGGATATGAGATAGAACTGCAATGTTTGTCTAGGAGATACATCAATCTCTCCACCATTCGAGAGATTTATGCTGAAGATCCACAGATGAGATTTGATCGGTTTGGTCATACAATGCGCCTTTCCACGAGAGATTGAATCCATTTTTTGATTTTAATCCGTCTCTTCATTAAAAAGTCGATATAGTCCTCTACTTCCTGATGAAGATCAAACGAGGGGCTTTTTACTTTTTTTTCAAGGTTCTGCATACCCCTCACCAGATCACTATGTGTTACAGATCTGGTGATAATTATTTCCTCTTAATGTGCACCATTATGCATCGGTAATCCCAAGATCAGAGAGATCCCAGACAAAAAATCCTTCACCAGCGAGGACTTCCTTCCCATCAACTGACCGGGCAGCAACGCCAAGAGAGGTCTGTCCAGACAATCCCTTCACCAGCAGAATCTTTTTTTCGAGTGCCGAAAGAATCTGCCGTGTTTCAGGTAACGTGAGATTCCGGTTTTTAATCTCAACCGCAAGGTTCCCGTCTTGCCCGAGGGCAAGAAGATCGATCTCGTCCCCTCGTCGGTTCCACCATCCGCCAATACGCTCGTACTGGACCGCAAGTTCCTGCATGAGAAGTTTTTTTACCATCTCTTCAAATGCCCAGCCGGAGAAGGTTCCCCATTCGGAGAGTACGCGATCTTTGATGCGCTCATACTGACCGCTCTGATACATGCTCATGTTCCGGTAGATATACCGGGCATAGAACCGGAAAAAATTGTCCACAAAGATATACCTCCCCATCTTTGAGTGTTTGTCCCGTTCAGTGACCGGCACCCTGTATTCGATGATCCCCAGCAAGTCCACAAGGTCTTTTTGGTACGGAGGAAGTGAGGTGGGACCAAGATGCGTAAAATCTGCAATCTCTTTCTGGGCGCACTTTCCTTCTGCGATGGCAGCGAGGATTTCATAGTAGGTTGCATGTTCCTTCCCAAACTCCTCAATGAGTACATCGCTCATCTCGCGGCGGAGTGGTGCAAGGTCATCGAGTACAAGTCGCAGAAGTGCACTCTTCAAGTCATTACATCCGTATTTCGCAAGAAACGTGTAATAGTAGATCGTCCCGCCAAACAGGAGATACATATCAATCTGTGCTGCGATGCTTTTCACGCCAAGGTCTGCCAGGATCGGGAGGCATTCTTTTGGT
>JAQTSH010000075.1:4775-7531 GCA_028711405.1 Methanoregula sp. | reverse complement strand
GATAAAAATATAATTCTTGTCGGATTCTTTTGTTATACCATTTGGTGATGAAGTTAGACATTTTCCCTTCATCGAAGAGATGTTCAGGATCACGAGTTCCATTGTGTTCGAGAAATTCATAATTTTCCTTAAGGAACTGTTGAAATTTTTCTTCGGAGTATGCTACTTCAAATGCTCGATCTTTTTTTACTTGATGTCTGAACTCTGGATTCGGGAAATATTTTCCATTAAAAACGGATAATCTCCGTTTCAGTTCCATTTCGAAATTGTTATCAAATGTCTCGTTCGAGAATTTTACAAGTTTACGATATGCCCCATCTAAGACATATTTGAGTTCGAATAGTGAGTAATCATCTGATTTTACTTTGGCAATGAGACAATTGAATCCTGAAATATCAATTCCGATAGAGTGAAGACCTAATTCTGCGGACTGGATCAGAGTTGTTCCACTCCCCATAAAAGGATCCAAAACAATATCCCCTTCTCGGAAGAATACCTCCTTTTTGAAGGTATTTATGTGAGAATCAAGAAAATATTCGACCAACTGGGGAATGAATTTTCCTTTGTAAGGGTGTAACCGGTGAACGTGCTTTGTCGTCTCTGATTCTTTGAATTGATCGAACGAGATACCCCAATTAAGATCGTCCCCAAGTTTCTCTTTCCATTTCTTTTCCTTTTCAGAGAGTGTATCGTAATATTTTTGTAATTCGGTTATATTGATCTGAACATTATTTGATGCATCATTGTATTTTTTAATTTTTGCGTACTGAACCAGATAGCTGATGTTAGACGGTGAAACTTCTTTATTGGCATAATTCGATGCCCATGTTGCTGCCTCTTTCACAGAAAATAATTCTTCCAGGTTTTCATTCATCTTTTTCATCCTTCAATCTTTTTTCCATAAAAAGTTCTATGCTTCGTGATAACGCAACAGCATTTTTTGTACAATATTCCTGATATTTTTCATACACGCCTTCTTCAAGACTTAACGTGACATTTTTCCTTGCCATGTGACCCCCAATGATTACAAATGTAATCGAATGTGTTCATTTATAAGACTTTGGATCTTTTCCTGCTAATTTGAAGAGTTTTAAAATAAGTTTTGAGAGAAGTCACCCACAATAAAACTGGAAAAACAATCATTTTCAGTTCAACATCTATTCCATGATTGACTTCAATCTGTATCGTTCATGCAGGATCGAATCAGAAATCGGTTCCATGTCCCATATGATCGCTCCGAAATCACAGCCATGATCAGAATACATTGTGACAACAAAGTTCCATAGATCATACTGTACATACTCATACATTTCTTCTCCCGACAACTCCAGATTTTCCAAATCTTCAACTTGTTGATCAGTGAGGAATAGCAGATATTGTTCTTTCCTCGTACCATTGCACATTCGGAAACGAAACTCGTAGGGGTGTTTTTCCGGAGTGGTCGGCAATAGTCGGCGTTTGCCACATTCTGGACAATAGGGAATCATTACCGGCTGTTCATGTTCACAATCCGGACATACAAACAAAATATTCTCTCTCGGTTGCCAATTTGACAAAAAATTCCAACTCCACGAAAGGGGTCCCTTTGTTCACATAAAAAAAGATTCTGATTGGATATCAGGGAGGGACGGTCACAAGGAACCTGCATGTTCACCGGTCAACACCATCCAGTACCTCTTCCGCCGCTGCCCGCCGTTCAGCCCAAAACAGACCTCGTGAACGGAACCACCGGACGGGACAGGAACCGTCCGCGATGTCCCGCACACCGGGCATTCGGGCGTCATCCGCGCCTGTCGGTGCCCGCAGTCGGGGCAGCGGAATGTAACTTCTTCACACATCTCCCAGTTTGTCATGGAGGTCCGGAGGCGGGTGGAGGTGATCAATCTTCTCAATTGATTCTGTCGTCTCCACACTGCCAATGCACCGGTGAGCACATAATCAAATGACGTGAAAACAGAGCCGCCACGTTCATGTGAATTGCATAAAAACTCAAGAAAAGGGGAGGAGATTTTTCTCATGTCATTGTTGTGCGACACCGGCATATTTTTTTGCACCAATCACCGTAATTCCGACAATATGGTCACCGGAATAATGCGTGATGATGTTATCATTCATTTCGCTATCGTCCGCATGCTGAGGCTTTCGGAAACTGACGTAAAGAACATCACCTTCCGTATCGTAATCGATCCAGATATGTTTCGATTGCATATTCAGCAGGTGAGGTACCGATAAAAGGACATCTGCAACTATCTCTCCCATACGATCCCCCTCTTTAGTATCTTTTCATGTTTTGAAGTCATAAATGCTGTTATCACAAAACCTTCGTTCAGATCTTTATACACAACAACCAGACTTTTTTTCCCTGATGGACTCACGGGATATTGTTTAATCGCGATCACTTCATCAGTCCATCCCTTAACAAGCCAATCCGGATTTTCGACCGTCTCAATCACATGATCAAGATATCCAGCCATATAATCGTGTGATTCGGTGATATGTGCCCATCTCTCATCGGTAACCCGTATCTGAAAACCCGTCCGGGAAATAGCTATTCTCAACTCGTTGTCCATATCTACCTCCCGCACATATCACACTGCTTTCATAATTATCAATAGACCAGAGATGTATCTCTTTTTATCGGCTGGCACAGCACATCATTCGGTTCAACAAGACATCGGATCTCCCCGTTTGATCCCCAGATTCTCAATTCCCCGCTGCCCGCCGTTCAGCCCAAAACAGACCTCGTGAACGGAACC
>JAQTSH010000075.1:0-4675 GCA_028711405.1 Methanoregula sp. | reverse complement strand
TGCGATCCCCGGATAAACACTGATATGTCCACGGAGTATATATCATTCCATACGATCCCAAACGATGTTGCAGAGCGACAAAAAACAGATCCGTAAAAACCGAATATCTGTTCGGACAACAACGGGAGTCTGTTCCATTACCGGGGTAAAAATCCGTTGGAGTGGTGATCATGGACTTACAAGAGATACTGGAAAAGTGCGCCGACCTGATTGACAATGGCAGGAACCAGGAGGGGTTGGCACTCATCGATACAGTCCTCGAAATTGATCCGCTGTGGGATCTCGCGTGGTTTATCCGTGGATCTGCCCTTGTGAACCTTCACCGGAACGAGGTCGCGCTCGAAGCCCTCGATATAGCGCTCTCCTTAAAGCCGCAGGATGCAGTGTTCTGGTGCGTCAAAGGCACGGCACTCCTCGAACTCGACAGGGATGTCGAAGCGCTGGAAGCATTCAACCGGTCGCTCGCGGCTGACCCGGCGCTTGACGTCTCGTGGAGCGGTAAAGGCACCGTGTTCATGAACCGGAACGAATTTTTTACAGCGCTTGATGCCTTTGACCGGGCATTGGCGATAAAACCAGATTATGCGCCGATCTGGCACCGGAAAGCTTTCGTCCTGTTCATGCTGGGCAGGCTCGAAGAATCTCTCGAAGCCTATGATCGGTCGATCACACTCGATCCGGATAACGCCGTTGCCTGGGCAGAGAAGGCACTCGTTCTCACCCAGCTCAAACGGTTTGACGACGCCATTGCTGCCTACGATCAGGCAACACACATCAACGCGGAGAATCCCGATATATGGTATAATAAAGGCTACCTGTTTGTGCAATGCGGCATATATGGGCAAGCCCTCACTGCATTCGAAAAAGCGATTGAGCAGAAACCAGATTTCGCGGATGCGTGGAGCAACAAGGGAAGTGCGCTCGTAAAACTGTCCCGGAACGATGAAGCACTGGCTGCCTTTGATCGCGCGATCGCGTTAGACCCGACGATCAGTGCTGCATGGAACAACAAGGGTCAGCTGCTGGAAATTCTCGGCAGGCACGAAGAGGCGCTTGTCCATTTCGACAAAGCATTATCTCTTAACCCGGATTATACCCATGCCCGGTTCAACAAAGGAGTTGCCCTGTCGAATCTTGGCAGGTACCGTGAAGCGCTGCCGTCGTTTGAGCTTGTTCTTTTGAAAAACTACGACGATGCCGGTGCCTGGAGACAAAAAGCCGATGCACTCGCTCAGATTGGCGAGTACCGGGGCGCTCTGAAAGCCTATGACCACTTGCTCGCACTGCACCCAGATCTGACCAACGCCTTGTTTAACAAAGCATGCATGCTCGCGAACCTGGGGAACTGTGTCAAAGCGGCAAAGGTGTATGATACCGTGATCGCCCGCTGTCCGGATCATATCAATGCCTGGCTCAACAAAGCGAGCATGTACACCGAACTGCACTGGTCGAAAAAAGCCCTGATAGCGTACGACACCGTATTAGCCATGGAGCCGTTTAATGTCCATGCATGGGTCGGCAAAGCGCAGGTATATATCGATCTTGAGCAGTATGGCAAGGCAATTTCCTGTTATGAGGAGGTGATCCGGATCGATCCGTTGGATACCCATGTCCACCAGTTGATCGATACCGCTCGTGCTGCCCGGGACAAAGCCCTGGCTCCGCTTAAAGAATTTAAGAAGGAATGATCTTCCCGTACCAACGCTCTTTTGTCGTATCCGGGTAGATGGTGCCATACAACCCGGTAGGTTGCATCACGGCAGATCTTGTTTAGGGAAATGGCAAAGCCCGGTATATCTTCCCGGATACCCGATTCGTGCACACCCGGACTGCCATTGACACAGCACCCCCCTCCCATACAAACAAGGGGGGGTAGGGTCTCACCGCCAATTGGCGGGAGGGGGTCTCTACCCGGGACCGCCGGCTTTAAGACAACCGTCAACGCACCTGACGCACAGGTCGGGAATGCCATCGCAAAGTCCGGCAGCGTGCCTGTCAGCCATTCCAACGGTACCCGTCCGTACCGCAGATCGCTATCCGTATGTAAAAATTGCCCCCGTTAAATCAATACATAATTCATGCCACGCCGGATTTCCCGCCGCTGGATCAGACCTCTATCCACCATCTCTGTCAGCACCATCACTGCCGTGTACCGCTGAATATGATACCGGGAGACGAGGTCACTCGTATGTATCGAACCATTGGTTTTGATAAAATCAATAATTTCCGTTTGGTGTTTGGACAGCAATGCCTGACCAGAAGGTGCCTCTAAATGATCATCGGCATAGAGCATCAGCACCTGCTCCTTCAACCGGTGCAGCGATATCTCTGCACCGGTCGTGAAGTAATCCAGCCATCCCGTGAGTTCCGGGTATTTCTGGTCTTTCCCCCTGAGCGCACCAAAGTATGCAGGATGATCCTGGTTATAGAGATCATCCAGCGTGAAGAACCGGCGCGGATCAAACTCTTTTTTTGCCAGGATGAGTGTCGCAAGTGCCCGTGCAGTCCGACCATTCCCCTCCGTAAATGGGTATATGTGCATAAGCTCGTAATGTGCGATTCCGGCAACAAGAATCGGATGCATCATCCCTGGTTCAGTAGAATTCAGCCAGTTGACAATCCGGTTGGTTTCTGGGACTACATATTTGGGAAGGGGGACAGGATATACACCCAGTTTTGTGATCCGGTTGCCCGCCTCGATCTTCACCTTCCGGAACGCACCCACGTCTTTTGGATTGTCCAGCGTCCCCTGCGTGATGTCACGATGAAGAGCGAGAAGATCATCAACCGTGATACTGCCATCTGTCTGGTAGCTTTCGATATGTTCCAGCACCCGGAGGTAATTTTTGACTTCAGTTGTATCCCGTTCCGATGCGCTAACCTCCTCACCAGCAGCGATCTTCCCGACATCAGCCCGGGAGAGGGGGTTGCCTTCAAGTGCCGTAGATGCATGTACTGCCCGTACCAGTTGCTCCCTCGCGAAAAACTCTTCTGGTCTCCTTGCCAGCGGAATATGAAGGATCGACTCCCGTAGAGCCGCGATATTGGAAAGCCTCGTCACCATTGGATGGTAATATGTGAATATCGGCATATACATACCAGGTTTGTCCCTCCCCACATCTCTTCACACTTTTTTACTCCTGCCCATTTGGTCATTGCGGTCTTCGTGCGCTGGTTCCTATTGTGCTCATGTACGGACAATCCAGATCCGTTGTTATGCACCCGGCAGAAAAAAGACGGCGGAGGGCAGAGATGATCAACCTTCCGGGATGTGCCAGGGTCGGATGCCGGATTGTCACGTTCTCCCCGCCCGGTGAAGGCACAAAAAGACGCGAACCTGGCACCCTGCCACCCGTGCCATTAGGATCTCACGACCCTCACAGGTCGGGAATCCCTCCCGCTGCATCAATGCGGGATTCATGCTACGCCGGAAGATCACTTTCGGTTCATCAACGATTGGAGTATCTGCTTCATCACCGGATTGTCACCGGGATTGAGCTCCGGATGCTTCTTGAAATATTGGGCAGTAAACTCCTCAACCGCCCTCTTGTCTTCAAGATCAATATCCTCGGCAATCGCTGCCATCGCTACCTGTTTTGCCAGGCACCATGCCTTCGGGTCTTTTGCCGCTGCCTGGATCTTCGCATCCAGGGTGCGGACAACGCGTTGTATTGCACCGGCATTCTTCTGGAGATGCTCCTCATCAAGGTATGAGAAGAACGCCGTGAGCACGGGAACGATACACAGGAAATGTTCGGGCTCTGCGGCAATCTTTCTCGGGTACTGGAGCACGCAGCATTCCTGTGTATGTTCTGCATCCCACTGAGGGGGATTCTGGTGGTAATAGATTCTCATCAGATCGGTGAAGACCTCCATCATGAACTGCGACTCTTCGCGTTCTTTTGCGGAGAGGTTCCAATAATAGGGACTCTTGCAGAAACCCGTGCCCCACTCTGCAATAACAAGATACCGCGCCTCTTCAGATGTCATCTTATGCGATCCCGCACCACGGGCGATCTTTGTTGTATCCGGTCTCATCTCCTGCCACCCCCGGTATTCGTGCCAGCCGGGCACGCTCCCAAAAAAGATATGGGGGTGAGCGGGTATAACAGGATTCCCCTGCCCGGCTCTGCCTGTTGCCACCGCTCCCCATCCGGAGACATTGCCCCAGGGGACTGTGCACAACCGGCGCCGCCTTCCAGTGGGCGGCATTATTTATATGATGCCACAAGAGTTCTGAATACCTCAGGGCGGAGAGGATCCCACCCCCGAAACCCACCGGCATCTCCCCGTGCAGAAAGAATGGAATCCGCCATCATGTGTATGGAGACCCGCATGAGCCAATGCCCCCCAAGACCCCGGAACCATCAGGCACCCCAAACAGTCAGACCGACCGTGCCCGTCTTCTTCGCCCTTCTCGTCCTCGCGCTGTGCTGCTGCATTCCGGCAGCAGCTGCTGACCCGCCCGCAAACCACGCAAAGACCCAGGTGCTCCTCTATGTCGTAGGGAGCGACCTCGAAACCGAGAGCGGAACTGGTACAGCAGATCTCCAGGAGATCGCCGGGTCGTACGAGAACACCGACCCGTCACAACTCGATATTATCGTCGCGTTCGGGGGGGCGAAGAACCCCGGCTGGCAGGGGATGAAGATCGCGACCATCGAACAACTCCTCG
>JAQTSH010000074.1 GCA_028711405.1 Methanoregula sp. | reverse complement strand
GGCTGCCAGGGATATTGTGGGGTCGATGTAGTGGTAGCCGATAAGGTCTATGTGGTTGATGTGAACCCGCGCATCACGACAAGTATCGTTGGCATCGCGGCGTGCATGAAGGAAGAGATCGCCCAGATCCTTGTTGATGCATCGCTGGGAAAACCCACCCCGCCCGTCCATCTCACGGGAACGGTGCAATTCGATACATCGGGAAGGACCTGGCAGGTATGATCGGGATCGATATCGGTGGCGCGAACACAAAGGTCGTGGATGATAGCGGAGTCCATATCCATTACTGCCCGCTCTGGGAAGATGCCCCGTTGTCTGACATCCTCCTCCAGTATAAAGATGGACAGCAGGACTCCGCTGCGGTCGTGATGAGCGGGGAACTTGCAGATTGTTTCGAGAATAAACTACAGGGGATTTCCTTTATCGTCGATGCAGTGCGCGAGGTATTTCCGGAGGCACAGTTCTACGGTACGGATGCGGCATTCCATCGCGGAGCAGTGCCGCAACTCGCAGCGGCGAACTGGCTCGCGTCGGCAGATCTTGTACGGGAATATTATCCAACCGCTGTACTGGTTGATGTCGGCAGTACGACAACGGATATCATCCCCCTTGGACGGTTCAGTGAACTGTGCGGACTCACCGATCTCCAGCGTCTCCAGAAAGGCTATCTCATCTACACCGGTATGCTGAGGACACATATCGCTACTCAGATTACATGCGTGAACATTCATGGCATCGATACGCCAGTGAGTGCAGAATATTTCGCCACCAGTGCCGATGCACACCTCGTCCTTCGCCATATCACTCCGGAAGAGTATTCCTGCGATACACCGGATAAAAAGGAGAAGACAAAAAAGGCGTCGCTCCGCCGGCTCGCGCGGGTAGTCTGTGCGGATCTGGTGGAGATCGGGGAAGAGGGGGCGATGGACGTAGCGCGCCAGTTCTGGGACCGGCAGCGGGGGATGATAGGAGATCAGGTACGACGTGTAGTTCGTGAAACCGGCGCAACCGGACCTGTCATCGCCGGCATCGGGGCACCCTTGTTTGCACAGGAATGCGGAGGAATCCTTCTTTTTGATAAACTGGGAGCAGTTGCTGATGCGCTGCCGGCATTCGCCATCCGGGAGATCGCGCGCTGTGACCGATGCTCACCCGGTTCGCGACCGCGTGCCTGAAGGTGACCGATGAAGCCATGGCACATAAGCTGCGTCCTATTCATCGGTTCCCTTATACTAACCGGGATCCTGTGGCTTTGTCATTTGCCGTTCTTCTTTATGTTCCTGTTCATTCCGATCCTTCCGTTCCTCACCGGCAGGAGGCAGGTGAAGCACTGTCCTTTGTGCGGATGGGAAACCACAGGCAGCGAGAACTTCTGCCCCTTCGATGCTACCCCCCTTACCAGTCTGAGTAGCGAGCGCAGAGAGTGAGATGAGGGAGCGGGGCAGGTGAACGCCAAAGAGCAGGTTGGTCTCAATAGGGTAGTGATGGTTTCGCATGTAGTTGCGGCAACTGGTCCGGTCTGCCACAATACCCATTATCTCAAGGTATGCCGCCACCCGGTTCACCGGCATTGTCATCGACAAGGCACGCACGAGATCGATGACCAGTGAACCAGTCCGTGTGTTGGGATAGAACGGTTCATCGGCAGAACAGATTTTATGACAGTCCCGGCAATAAAACCGTTTGACAAAAACATACACGGTTTTTTTCTGGTCATCACAAAAAAGATGGGCAAACTGTTTTCTTTTTGTGTCATACCCGGTCAGTGCACCTCCACACTGAGGGCAGTGTGCCCGTTCTGTGAAGTGGAGTCCGTCTACTGCCAAAAAACCGGTCTGGACAATCACCGTGAGCATGGGATGTATGCGGGGGGGTCTCATAACTTGTTCCCTTCAGCGGTTAATGGGACGAGCGAGAATGTAAATCGTGCGGCACTGATCCGATAAAAGGTATTAATTTCCAGAATAGTACATAAAAAATGTTTATTGGTCTCGTCATAAAACCCACTATTATTCATCATTTTCTGACAATATTTCAGTACCTTTAAATATTATTAGTCCAGAACTATTTCTGTTCGAGGTTAGAACATGGAATTTAGCTACGTACCAACCACCTGTCCGTATTGCGGAACAGGCTGTGGATTCAACCTTGTCGTAAAAGACAAGAAGGTTGTCGGTGTTGCACCCTGGCACCGTACACCTGTCAATGAGGGCAAGCTCTGCCCTAAAGGGATCTATGCGGATGAGTTCGTCAACGCACCAGACCGGTTAACCAAACCACTCATCAAGAAGGATGGTAAGTTTGTCGAAGCATCCTGGGATGAGGCATACAAGCTCATCGCCGAGAACTTCAAAAAATACCAGGGTGAACAGAGCGCCTGCCTTGCATCCGCCCGTGTTTCGAATGAAGAGAACTACCTGATGCAGAAGTTTGCCCGTGCTGTGTTGAAGACCCCCAACATCGACCACTGCGCCCGGCTCTGCCATGCTTCAACGGTCGTCGGGCTTGCCGGTGCCTTTGGGTCCGGTGCAATGACCCAGTCGATTGCGGACATTGCTGAATCAAAGTGCCTGCTTGTGATCGGTACGAACACATTCGAGCAGCACCCGTTGATCGGTCGCCGCATCATGCAGGCGAAGATGAATGGTGCAAAGATCATCTACGCCGACCCACGTCTGACACCCACCGGTAAGATCGCCGACCTGCACCTCCAGTTCTACTCGGGTACCGATGTGGCACTCTTCAACTGCATGATGCAGTTGATTCTCAAGAACGGCTGGGAGAACAAGGAGTTCATCGCAAAGCGGACCAAGGATTTCGAGAAGGTCAAAGAGATCGTGATGAAAGAGACCTACAGCCCGGAGAACGTCTCGAAGATCACGGGGGTCCCCGCGAAGGATATCATCACCGCAGCAGAATGGTTCGGAAAATCCGGACAGTCCGCGATCCTCTACTCGATGGGTATCACCCAGCACACGACTGGTGTCGACAACGTCAAGTCCACCGCCAACATCCAGATGCTGACCGGCAACCTCGGAAGACCGGGAACTGGCATCTGTGCACTCCGTGGGCAGAACAATGTGCAGGGCGCTTGCGACATGGGTGCGCTCGCGAATGTGTACTCCGGTTACCAGGCGGTTATTGTCCCCGATATGCGTAAGAAAATGATGGATGCATGGGGATGCGAGATCGCTGAAGGCAAGGTCGGGTTAACGGTCACAAAGTTGATCAACACACTGGCTGATGAGCCCGGTAAGGTCAAGTGCGTCTATATCATGGGTGAGAACCCGATGCTCTCTGACCCCGACCTTCACCACGTCGAGAAGGGATTGAAGAACGTTGAGTTCATGGTCGTGCAGGATATCTTCCTTACCGAGACTGCCGAGCTTGCCAACGTTGTTCTGCCCGCAGCGTGCTACGCGGAGAAGGACGGCACCCAAACCTCAACCGAACGCCGCGTCCAGAAGTGGCGAAAAGCCCAGGACCCGCCCGGCGAGGCAAAAGCGGACTGGCAGATCTTCTGCGAGCTCGCCAAGGTCATGGGATATGAGAAGCAGTTCCCGTACCAGAGTGCAGAAGAGATCTTCACCGAGATCTCGAAGGTTACCCCCTCATACGCCGGTATGGATTACACGCGTCTCGACAAGCCTGAAGCGCTGCACTGGCCCTGCCCCACAAAAGAGCACCCGGGCACTCCGATCCTGCACAAAGAGAAGTTCACCCACCCGGATGGTCTTGGCATCTTTACCCCAATCGAGTGGAAACCACCGGCAGAAGTTCCTGACAAGGACTACCCGCTGATCATGACCACCGGGCGCTGCATCTGGCAGTGGCATACCGGTACCATGACCCGCCGCTCTGTGGATCTCGAACGCGAAGAGCCCACGGGATGGGTTGAGATCAACCCCGAGGACGCAACTGCATTGGGCATCAAGGACAAGGAGATGGTCAAGGCGATCACCCGCAGGGGCGAGATCACAATCGGCGCCCGTGTGACAAAGAACATCAAGAAAGGTGTTGTCTTCATGCCGTTCCACTACAAGGAATGCGCAGCAAATCTCTTAACCAACAACGCGCTTGACCCCGTTGCGGCAATTCCGGAGTTCAAAGCCTGTGCTGTAAGGATCGAGAAGATTGCGGAGGCGCAGTAACATGTCAAAGAAAGGCGATATGCTCTACGCATGGACCAATGATGCAGAGATTGCAAAGCGAGCCGAACTCGGTGGCGCAGTCACGGGCATGTGGAAATATGCGCTCGAGTCAAAGATGGTTGACGGTGTGCTCGCGATCAAGAAGGGAAAAGATCTCTACGATGCAGCTCCCACATTCGTCACGAATGCCGAAGATCTGAAGAACACTGCCGGATCACTCCACTGCGGTACGCTTCTTTTGCCAAAGCTGATCAAGAAGTACTTTGACGGCGCAAAGACGATGAAGATCGGCGTGACGGTCAAGGGTTGCGACGCGATGGCGTTCTACGAACTCGCAAAGCGCAAGCAGATCAATCTCGACAACATTGTCATGATCGGTGTGAACTGTGGTGGCTCGGTCAGTCCCGTGCCCGCACGGAAGATGATCCAGGCAAAGTTTGAGGTCGACCCGGACAAGGTACACAAGGAAGAGATCGACAAGGGTCAGTTCATCATCGAGTACGAAGGTGGACACAAGGGTATCTCTGTCGACGAACTGGAAGAGGCAGGCTACGGGCGCAGGTCGAACTGCCGCCGCTGCAAGATGAAGGTTCCACGCCAGGCAGATCTCGCCTGCGGGAACTGGGGTGTCATCGGACCAAAAGCCGGAAAAGCAACCTTTGTTGAAGTATGCAGTGAGAAAGGTGCAGCACTTCTCGATGGCGCAGTCAAAGCCGGTGTCATCGCGACGGAAGCCGCCAACCCGAAGGGTCTTGAGATCCGGGGCAAAGTCGAATCAGCAATGATGAAGCTTGGCGAAAAATGGCGCAAGCACGACTTCGAGAGCCTTGGCGAGGGCAAAGACCGGTTGAAGAAGATCATGGCAGAGACCTCCCGGTGCATCAAGTGCTACTCCTGCATTGAGAACTGCCCCATCTGCTACTGTGAGGACTGCACGACCAAGAACCCGGCGTATGTCACGCCCGGTCAGCTGCCCCCGAACTTCATGTTCCAGCTGATCCGGTTTGCCCACATCGCAGATTCCTGTGTGAACTGCGGTCAGTGCCAGGAACTCTGCCCGGCGGAGATCCCGAACGCGCTCTTCATGCACGCACAGCAGGTTGAACTCGAGAAGATGTTCGGGCATGTCCCGGGTGTCGACATGGAACTGCCCCTCATGGCATACGTTGAAGAGCCTGAGGAACGTGCCCGGCTCAGTAACACCGGCAGTGACATGATCTACGAGAACGTCTTTAACCCGTTCAAGAAATAATCCTCAACTTTTTTTTAAAGAATCAATCAGGCGATTGCGGTCGATGCTGGTTACCAGATGGTAAAGAAAACCCGGTTGAAATTTAAAAACCCGTTCGTACCAGCGGTGAGTCTAATATAAGACACACATTGTATCTGGATTGTTGGCAGGCTTTTTGTTACTCCCGGCATCCCTAAAGCTCATGGTATCGAATCCTTGCGAGGATTTCATCGAAAAATGTTCAAAGCGGAGTTGCCACAGGTATCCAGGGATACGAGATATCCAAAGCAGTGTTCATGGCGGGTTTGCCACGAGCGCTCATGGACATGAGATATCCAAAGCAGCATTGCTGTATCGCGATCTGTGTGGAATCCACACCGGAAACGTGCCAGGTTTGCTATACAACCATGAAATATCCATGTACCCATCGAAACGTTACACGGGCAGCCGGTGGATCTTTTTCAGGAGCGCGAGCCGGGTACGGGTGTTCTGGTGTGGTGGAGGGAGATCCCGTTCTTCCCGTGCACCTTTGAGCGCGGAGAAGATGGATGCAACTGCGTACGGCTGGGAGGGTCCGTATCCCCCTTCAAGGATCAGCGCGAGGGGCAGGTGGAGCGTATCAAGGATACGCCCGGTGAGATACCCGATATCCCTGGGCATGAGCGCCATATTCCCGACCGGATCATCAGAGAGGATATCCTGTCCGGCAGAGATCAGCACACAATCGGGCTTCTGCCGTTCAATGATGGGTAAAAAAACCTCGGAAAAGATGGCATCATAATCCCCGATTGTGCACCCCCGTTGCAGGGGCGCGTTCACGGTAAATCCTTTCCCTGCGCCGGTCCCCGTCTCTTCAAAAGCACCGGTATGCGGGAATACATCTTCTTCATGAACTGAACAGTATAACACCCGGTCATTCCCGAAAAAAATATCCTGAGTTCCGTTCCCATGATGATCATCCCAGTCGATGATCGCGACGCGGTCAACGTGCGTGAGCGCCTTTACTGCAGCGATTGCAATATTATTCAGAAGACAGAACCCCATCGCCCAGTTCGCCGCTGCGTGATGACCCGGCGGGCGCACGAGCGCGAAACAAGGCTCGCCATCAAGCGCACGTTCCATCGCGGCGATTGAGGAGCCGGCAGCATACAGGGCAACTTCGTAGGAGAGCGGGTTGATGTAGGTGTTCGGATCGATGAACCCGGCAATGAAGGTGTTCTGCGCGAAGTATCCCCCGCTGCACCCGAATTCGTCGAGATACGAGTAATTGACGTTCTGGATACACTGGTGTTCAAGCCATTTCAGGTATCCGGGATGATGAACACTACTGACATCCTCCCGGTTCGCGATGACCGGTTCGCGGATGGGAATGCCCGAGGGCAGACGCGCGATGATCCCCGTGAGGCGATCCTGGCATTCGACATGACCTGAACGATTATGCTGTGCAAATACCGGACCTGTGATCGCTGAACATTTCACGGGGCACCTGTTCCTCTTCATTACTCCTTATGATATTTTTACAATTTAAACAGCCGGATGTCACAGCGCAGCTGGTATACCATCCGGTGTTTTTAACATGTCCCGTCGGGGAGAGTTTTGGATCAAGTCCCCGAATGCCGGGAAATAATTCCTGATCATCATATTAACCGGGAAAGATTAGGGTTTTTTGCATATCCCGGTTCTCTATGGTTTTTGAGATATGCGGCGGGTAGGAAAAAATTCGGCTGGAATGGACTTTTTTGTTCTCAGAATCCGTCATGGGGAAGCATATTACATGATGAGAATTTTCAGTCAAAAAACGTCATCCGACGTAAACCAACCAGAAAACATTTAGAAAGGTATTAATAACGTCAAATCCGAGTATTTCATTGCCTATACCGTTCAATGACAATCTCATGAACTGGCACCGAATGATCATACGGTGTTTGTATAGGTTGAAACGTTTCAGAGGTGTGTAAGAGAATGGTGTTTCATCCTCCGGTAGCAATCGTCGCAAAGGCTGGCGATGCCGGTAAGTATAAGGTTGGTTTGCCCGCGTGGAACATGATTGTTCGTGGGTTTATGTCGGGTGCATACATTGCGATGGGTGGAGCCCTCGCAACAGTCTGCAGCACCGGGATTATGGCAAGCGATGCCGCACTCAGGTACGGCACTGC
>JAQTSH010000001.1 GCA_028711405.1 Methanoregula sp. | reverse complement strand
AAGAGAAACGGATCGTCAAACGGCAGAAGAGCGGGCTTGTGATCACTCACACAGGGTATATCCTCGACTACCTTGACGCGGACAAGGGGCATGTGATGTGCGAGGGGGAGATCAAGTGTCACGGCAACCCCCGCGAGATCTTAAAGGATATCAAACAACGAGGATACAAGGAGTGTCTTGAATGTCGCCACTCGTAAACGTCCCCAATCTCACGGATGTGGACAAGGAGCGTCTTGTCCAGTCGGGGATCGACCTCTCGATGGAAAACCGGTGCGGCAGTTACCTCCAGATGGACCAGGACGTCATGCATTCGGAATGCACGCAGGACGGGATCGAAGTCCTCTCCTACAGGGAGGCAATGGAGAAGTACGACTGGTTAAAGGAGTACGAGTGGAAGGTCGTCTCCCCGGAAAAAGACGAGATCACGCGGTATGTAGCAGCACAGAAAGACCCAAAAGGCTACGTGATCATCGCAAAGGCAGGCACCTCAAACATCCTCCCCATCCAAGCCTGCCTCTATCTCAGGCGCGAGAAGATCCAGCACGTCCACAACATCATCATCGCGGAGGAAGGTGCAGAACTCCATATCATCTCCGGGTGTGCAAGCGGTGCACACGTCGGCAAGGGCGGGGCGCACTACGGTGTGTCGGAATTTTACGTGAAGAAAAACGCGAAGATCAGCTTCACGATGATCCATACCTGGTCCGAGAACATCGACGTCTTCCCACGGAGTGCCTCACGGGTGGAGGAGAACGGGGTGTTCTTGTCGAACTATGTCTGCATGCAACCGGTAAAGAAGGTCCAGATGTACCCGACCGCGACACTCGCGGGGGACAACTCGGTCGCCCGGTTCTCAAGCATCGTTATCGCCACACCGGATTCGTATATCGATGTGGGTTCCCGCGCCATCCTTGAAGGAAAAGGTGCGAGCGCCGAACTCATCACCCGTGCGATCACGAAAGGCGGGACGATTGTGTCACGGGGGCATATCCAGGGCAAGACTGCCGGCACCCGGGGGCATCTCGAATGCAAGGGGTTGATCCTAAAGGACGGTATCATCTATGCCATCCCGGAGATTGAGGGATCGGTGGTCGGCACCGAACTCTCCCATGAAGCAGCGGTCGGTAAACTGGCTCAGGATGAGATCGAGTACCTGATGTCCCGGGGGTTGGATGAGGACGAGGCGACTGCCACGATCATCCGGGGCTTCCTCGACGTAAAGATCTCCGGGTTGCCGGAGGCGCTCCAGCACCAGATCGATGCCACGATCGATGTGGCAGAGAAGTCCGGGTTCTGAGCCGGGGAGACCATGGCTCCCTTTCCCCGTTTTGAGGAGCGCTGCCGGATGGTGGAGCAGCAGATCGCATCACGGAGCGTATCGGATCCCCGTATTCTCTCCGCGATGCGGGACGTGCCCCGCCACCTCTTCATCCCCCCGCCCCATGATCAGGCAGCGTATGAGGACTGCCCGCTCCCCATCGGCAACGGGCAGACGATCTCCCAGCCCTTTATCGTTGCCCTGATGACGAAACTGCTCAAAACCCGCCCTACGGACCATGTGCTCGAGATCGGGGCAGGGTGCGGGTACCAGGCGGCGGTGCTGAGCGTTCTCGTGCGACAAGTCACGACCATCGAGCGGATACCGGCGGTGGCGGAGCTGGCGAGAAAGAACCTTGCCACCCTGCACTATGACAACGTGGAGGTGATTGACGGCGACGGTACTCTGGGGTATCCGCTGTATGCTCCGTACAACGGGATCATCATCACCGCGTCGGCACCGAAGACTCCCACTCCGCTCATCGATCAGTTGGTGGAGAACGGCAGGCTTGTCGCCCCGGTAGGCAGCCGGGATCTCCAGGAACTGGTGGTCATCACAAAGCAGGGTGAGTATGTCACGCGGGAATACCACGGGGGCGTCCGGTTCGTTCCCCTGATCGGCGAGCATGGGTGGGGTGCCTGATCGTGCGGATCCATGATGTGACCCGGGTCCTGTCCGAGAGC
The DNA here is from genome assembly GCA_028711405.1 of Methanoregula sp. Taxonomy (GTDB): domain Archaea; phylum Halobacteriota; class Methanomicrobia; order Methanomicrobiales; family Methanospirillaceae; genus Methanoregula. The sequence goes on along the minus strand of JAQTSH010000001.1, from coordinate 31,497 downwards.
TCGGTTGCGTATGCCGGGGACGTTGTCCCGCAATTCCGGCAGGTGGACGCGGGAGTATACCTGATCAGCGAGCTCCGCATGAGCTCCCACTCAGGGACGCATATTGATGCCCCGGTGCATTACCTGAAACGTGGGGATACGATCGATACGGTTCCGCTCCCGAACCTGATCGGGAAGTGCCGGGTGCTGGACGTCACCTGTGCGGGCAATCAGATTACCGCAGAGGCTCTTCAGGGCAGGATCGAGGGAAGCCAACGGATTTTGTTGAGAACCGCGTTCTCCGGCAAGGACCGGTTTATAGAAGACTATCCCTGTCTTACACTGGATGCTGCCCAGCTGATGACAGCGAGCGGGATGCTCTGCGTGGGGATCGATTCGCTCTCTATTGAGTCGTTTCACTGCGACGGGTCGGTGCACCGGGAGCTGCTCCGCCGGGGCTGCATCGTCATCGAACTGCTCGACCTGTCGGGGATACCGGAAGGGGATTACGAGATGGTGGCACTGCCGCTGCGCCTCGCCGGGCTGGATGGTTCGCCCGCCCGGGTCGTGCTCATCGAAACAGGAGAATAATTATGGATATCATCATCGATTCTGTCAACCGGCTGCAGGAACACCTCACGCATTCCGGCTGTGAAGAGGCGGGCGTCCGTCTTACAGTGAACCCGGATATCAGACCCTGCCAGTACGAGCGGGGTGCCTGCATGACCGCCACGTTTGGGGGCAGGAGTGCAGAGTTCGTAACCGACGATCCGATCCGGGCGATGACCCGGATCTCGTTTCTTGCCGGTGCTCCGCTCGACACCCCTGCCACCCGTGCTGCCGCATGTGCAATCATCAATGTCGCGCTCGGGTTCTTCTGCCTCTCGCGGGTCTCGCATGCCTGCCCGGTTTCCTCCCATGGGGCGTGCCGGAACGAGCTGGCTGCCGCTCTCGCAGGAAAGACTGTCTGCTGTGTCGGGGCGATGCCCCCGGCAGGAGTATCCGCCCTGCATATCACGGATGCCAGGGAACGGGCGGAAGTCCTCCTGATCAACGGTGACGGGCTCATCGCACCCGGGACCGGCGATCTGATCGCTGCCCGTAAGGACACCGCCCGGATCCTCTGCCTGGGTCCGTCCACTGCCGGCGTGGCACGCCTCCAGCACCTGGAGCACTGGTGCCCGTACGGGACGTGACCCGGTACCGTTCACGGGTACCGGCAACCCCTCCCCCACCCCCCGCCGGTCTCCGGGGAAAAAACTCTAATTAACCAGAGAACCAATGATGGTTCATGCTGTTCGGGTCATCGGGAATCAGGAGGCGTTTTGACCAGACGCTGGTGAATACCGCACTGGACGTCGGTGCAGTGCTGGGAGCCGATTTTAGGGATATCATCATCGGTACGGATACCCGTACGACAAGTCCGCTCCTCGCCCGCCTTATCGTCTCAGGCGTGATCGGCAGCGGGGGACAGGCATACTGTGCGGGCATTGCCCCCACTCCCGCCATCGCGTTTACCACCCGGCTCAAAAAAGCGGGCTGCATGATCACCGCCTCCCACAACCCGGAGGAGTACAACGGTCTGAAACTCTTCAATCCCGACGGATCTGCCTTCACGCTCGCACAACAGGCTGCGACCGAAGACGCACTGAAGACCCCCCGCCTCGCGGACTGGAAGCACCAGGGGGCATCCTATCCCTTCGATGCCCTCACCCCGTACAAAGCGGCAATCCTTGACGCGGTCACGATCCGGGACGGTCTGACGGTTGTCCTCGATTGCGGGAACGGCGCCGGCTCGGTTCTGACCCCGTCACTCCTCGCAGACGCCGGGGCTAAACCGGTCTGCCTCACCTGTGATCCCGCCGGGCAGTTCTCACGGAAGTCCGAACCGTTACCGGAGTACCTCGGGTATGTTGGAGAGATGGTGAAAAAGACGGGCGCCCGGTGTGCGGTCGTGCATGATGGCGATGCCGACCGGATGATGGCGTTCGACAACCGGGGTCGGTTCATCGATGGTGACCACCTGCTCTTACTCTTCGCCTCCCACCTTGGGGCGAAACGGGTGGTGACAACGAGCGATGCCTCGATGATCATCGAGGAGGTCGCAGAAGTCCACCGCACACCGGTCGGGGACTCCTATGTCTCAGAGGAACTCCTCCGGTGGGGAGAGTTCGGGGGCGAGCCGAGCGGTGCCTGGATCTTCCCGAAGCACTCGTACTGCCCGGATGGTCCATTTGCCGCTGCCCTGTTCTGCGAGATCGCGTCCACGACGGATATCGCTGCCGAACTGGACACGATGCCCTCGTATCCCATCCTCCGCGAGTCCATTCCCTGCGAAACCGCACGAGAGACCGTACTGGCTCTGGGAGCGACTAGCCCGACGGACGGGATCCGTATTGCCGCTGAAGATGGCTGGTACCTGGTCCGGGCAAGCGGGACGGAACACAAGATCCGGATCACCGCAGAAGGCACAACCCTTCCGGCGGCAAAAGTAATGCTGGAACGGGGACGTATGCTCGTAAAGCAGGGGAAAGCTGCTTAAATGTTGTGCATCGAGCTATAGATATGGAATGTGTCGTCTTCGCTGCCGGTGAAGGGAAACGGATGCGCCCCCTCACTGCCAGGCGACCGAAAGTGATGCTCCCGCTCGCGAACCGCCCGATGATGGAGCATTTAATCCTCGCTGCCCGGGATGCCGGCATCACGGATTTTGTCCTGGTCGTTGGATACGGGGAACGGGAAGTCCGGAAACATTTTGACGATGGTTCCCGCTGGGGGATCCGGATCACGTACGCCCCACAACGGCACCAGCAGGGGACTGCCGACGCCCTGCGATCCGCCGCCGACCGGGTCTCCGGAAACTTTCTCGCGATGAACGGGGATATGCTCCTTTCGAGTGCCGATATCGCCCGGCTCATCGCCATGCCGCCCCACTGTATGTGCACGAGTACGACCGATCATCCCCAGGATTACGGGGTCGTGCTTGTCGAGGATGGAATGGTCACGTCTCTCGAAGAGAAATCCGAACACCCGCGATCAAACCTGATCAATGCCGGGGCATACCTGTTCAGCCCGGATATTTTCGATCTTGTCGACCGGGTGCAGACTTCGGAACGGGGGGAACTGGAACTCACGGATGCCCTCGGGGTGCTGATCGGAGAAAAACGCCTAGGCGCCTTCCCGCTCTCATTCTGGATGGATGTCGGGTACCCTTGGGATCTATTGGATGCGAACGCGATCCTGATGGCGAGCCTCACATCTGATCACCGGGGCACGGTGGAAGATGGGGTCACCCTGACCGGTCCGGTGGTCATCGGCAAGGGCACCGTCATAAAATCCGGCACATACATCGAGGGTCCGTGCATCATCGGCAACAACTGCCGGATCGGTCCGCACGCGTATTTCCGAGGCGCGACAAGCGTCGGGGATGACTGCCACATCGGGCACTGCACCGAGCTGAAGAACTCGATCGTCATGGCAGGCACGAAGATCCCGCACTTCAACTACATCGGAGACTCAGTCATCGGCAGCGGGTGCAACTTTGGTGCCGGAACAAAAGTGGCTAACCTCCGGCACGACCATGCGGATGTCCATGTCTGCGGCAGGAACACCCGGCACAGGAAGTTCGGGGCAGTCATCGGGGATGATGTGCAGTTCGGGATCAACTGCTCCATCAACGTCGGGGCAATGATTGCGCATAACTCGCTCTTTGCTCCCAACACGTATGTCGAAGGCTGTATTGGAGAGAACTCCATCATCCGGTAGGTAAGACGATGCAGGCAGTGATTCTTGCGGCAGGTGAGGGGAGACGGGTGCGACCCCTGACGTTGAGCCGCCCGAAGGCGATGATCCCGGTGGCGAACCGCCCGATCATCGGGTACGTGATCGATGCACTGGTGAAGAACGGGATCCGGGATATCGTCGTGGTCGTGGGGTACCGCCGCGAGCAGGTGATCCGGTTCTTAAACGAGTTTGATCTTCCCATCAAGGTGGTGGTGCAGGAGAAGCAGCTGGGCACCGCCCATGCACTCAGGCAGGCGGAGCCGGAGATTTCGGGGGATTTCATCGTTCTGCCTGGCGACAATTATATCGATGCGGCATCGGTTGCCAGTATCCGTAAATACCGCGCCGGGATTCTCGTCAAAGAGCACCCGAACCCGTCAAACTTTGGCGTGGTGCACTTAAAGGACGGGTATGTCGAGAGCATCGTTGAAAAGCCGGAAGCGAACACCGGTTGCACGGTGAGCACGGGTATCTACTCCTTAAAGAAGGATTTCTTCTCCATCATCAACAGCAACAATACGATGACGGAAGCCATCGCTGCGATGCTCCATGCGAACCAACAGCTCCAGGCAGTGCCGGCTGACGACTGGCAGGACGCGATCTATCCCTGGGACCTGCTGAAGATGAACGCCCGGCTCTTAAAGCGGCTCACTGCCGTGCGGGAAGGGATCACGAGCCGGCAGACGACGATCCAGGGTGCGGTCCGGATCGGGAGGGGATCGGTCATCGGACCGAACACGGTCATCATGGGACCGGTGGTGATTGGGTGTAATACGACGATCAGCCCGAACTGCTGCATCCTGCCCTACACGAGTATCGGATCCCGCGTGAATATTGAACCCTTCACCTGTATAGGAAACGCGATCATCATGGACGATACCACCATCGGGTCGCATTCCCGGATCATCGATACCGTGATCGCGGAACGGTGCCAGATCGGGGATCATACCTCTACCTGCACGACAGAAGGAGTCCTGACCATTGAGGGTGTTCCGTCCCGTGCGGGGTTCGGGGCGATCCTCGGGGAGCGTGTACGGAGCAGCCCGGGGACGATCTTCCGGAACTGCATTGTCGGCAACAATGCGACCATCGAAGGCGACCATGATCTGGTCACCCGGATTATTGACGACAATGCGTTGGTGATTTAAGGTGTGCGGCATCGTCGGGTACGTGGGAATGAGGGATGCAGCCCCCGTGATCATCGAAGGGTTGAAGAAACTCGAGTACCGGGGATACGATTCATTCGGGGTTGCAACTCTCGGGAGCGGCATCGAGCTCGTCAAGCACCAGGGACGGATCTCCGGGTATGCCGGTTCGGCGAACCAGCTGCACGGGAAGATCGGTATCGGGCACACCCGCTGGGCAACCCACGGCGTTCCCAGTGATGCCAATGCTCACCCGCATCTCGACTGTGCCAGGCGGATCGCGGTGGTGCATAACGGGATCATCGAGAATTTTTCCAGCCTGAAACGCGACCTCATCGCCCGCGGGCACCGGTTCTGTTCCGACACGGATACCGAGGTCGTCGTGCATCTTATTGAAGAAGCATATGCACGGGACCATGACATCCTCGTTGCAGTCCAGCAAACAGTTCCACTCCTGAAGGGTTCCTTCGCGCTGCTCGTCATCACCGCTGATGACCCCCGGCTCATTGCGGCGCGGAACCAGAGCCCGCTCGTGATCGGGATCGGGGATGGGGAGCATTTTGCCGCGTCGGATATGACCCCTGTGCTGGAATACACCGAACGGGCGATCTTCCTTGAGGACGGGGATATCGCGAGCCTGCTGCCGGAAAAGATCGAGATCTTCCATGCCGGCACATTGGTCTCCCGTGAGATTCAGCTGATCAACTGGTCTCCCGAGCAGGCAAAGAAGGGAGGGTTTCCCCATTTCATGGTCAAAGAGATCTATGAACAACCGCTGGCATTCTTTAACACTGTCTGTGCGACCGATACCACTACCCTGCCCGCGTTTGCTGCTGAGAAGCCATCGGCGGTGACGATCGTTGCCTGCGGGTCATCCTACCATGCCGGGCTGATCTTCCGGTACCTGGTTGAGGAGATCTGCGGAATTCCGGCACGACTTGAGTTTGCCTCCGAGTTCCGGTATTTTCCCCCGCCGGTTGAAGGGCTCGTCATCGGGATCACGCAGTCCGGTGAGACTGCCGATACGCTCACCGCACTTAGAAAAGCCCGGGCACAGCACTGCAAGACCCTCGCGATCACCAACGTCGTCGGCAGTTCCGTGAGCCGGGTCGCTGACGAAACACTCTTCATGTGCGCAGGACCGGAGATCAGCGTTGCGGCGACGAAATCCTTTGTCGCCCAGCTCGCCGTCCTGATGCAGATCACGAACTGCTGGACCGGGGGGAAGTGCGATGAGATCCTCCAGCACGCCCACGAGGTGATTGATGACACACTTCTTATCGATCTCTCAAATGCGGTCTCGCTCTGCGTAGGGGCAGCGAGCATCTTTTACGTGGGCAGGGGTCCGTTCTACGCGGTCTCGCTCGAAGGTGCGTTAAAGATGAAGGAGATCTCCTACATCCATGCAGAAGGGTATGCCGCCGGTGAACTGAAGCATGGTCCGTTCGCCCTGCTCTCCCCGGAAACCCCGGCGATTGCGATCTGCATGCCCGGTGAGACCTATGATGTGATGTGCTCGAACATCAAGGAGATGAAAGCACGGGGGGCGCCGGTCATCGCTCTTGGGTGTGTCGGGGATTCCGAACTCGTGGATATCGCCGATATCTTCATCCCCCTGCCCGGAACCCATCTGTTCGCCCAGATCCTGTCGAGCCTTGTCGTGCTCCAGATCATCGCGTACAAAACCGCGGTGGCGCTGGGACGGGATGTGGACAAACCGAGAAACCTTGCAAAGAGCGTGACAGTCGAATGATCGAGTACGGTATCAACACGGTTGGAGCCGGAGTGCAGGTCTTTGAGCCGGTGACCCTGGGGTTCCCCTCGCGGGATAAGATGGGCAAGACCGGATTCACCGGTACGGTCATCGGGAAGGACGCGGTGCTCCGTTCCGGCACGATCCTCTACTGTGACGTGACGATCGGGGACAGGTTCCAGAGCGGGCACAATGTCCTGATCCGGGAGAAGACCCGGATCGGGGACCGGGTCGCGATCGGGACTTCAACTGTCATTGACGGCACCACCACCATCGGCAGCGATGTGAGCCTGCAAAGTATGGTCTACATCCCGACGAACACGCAGATCGGAAACCATGTCTTCATCGGTCCGAACGCAGTGCTGACCAACGACCGCTATCCCCCGACCGGCATCGGCGGACTTGTCGGACCGGTGATCCGGGACGGTGCGGCAATCGGCGCGAATGCGACCATCGTTCCCGGTGTCTGTATCGGGGAGGGGGCGTTTGTCGCTGCCGGCGCCATCGTGACCCGTGATGTGCCGGCGCACATGCTCGCCATAGGAGCACCGGCGAAGATCCGGGCGCTGCCGGAGGCAATGTCCCGGCGCCAGAAAGACCGGTGATGGGTGCCCGCCGGGAACCCTGCCCATCGCGGCACGTCCTTTTATTCCCGTACCGGGAAATATATATGACACAATCATCAGTTCAGGATGATGACCCTCCGTGTGACCCATGAAGATCCTTCTTGTCTCAACCCAGGACTATATCCACCACCCCATCCCTTCGCGGCACCACTATCTCTTTGAAGAGCTGGCACAACGCCACGAAGTGCATGTCGCCCATTTCCACGTCAGCCGGGGCGTCGCACGGGACACACGGCTCATCGTTGAGGAAGCGACCCAGTTCCCCTTCCGGACTCCGCTTCTCCATTACACGGCAAATACCCCGTACCACTTCTACTGTTTCCCGAAGATCATCCGGGACAACCAGATCGATATCGTTGTCGCTGCCCATGTCCTTGCCGGCACTGCCGTCATCCATGCCGCGAAGACGTGCCATGTCCCGGTCATCTTTGACTTAAAGGACTGGTTCCCCGATTCCGCCGCTGCCTACTTCCACAACCCAACGCTCCAGCGGATCGTCCGGGACAGTGTCTGGGCGATCACCCGCCGGAACCTCGCCCACAGCGATGCCCTCACCACGGTCTCCCCGTCCCTTGTCGATAAACTCCGGTCGTTCGGGTTCTCTGCGGATCTCATCACGAACGGGGTCGATACCGGTCTCTTCGTACCTATGGATGGAGCGGGAATGCGAAAAACACTCGGGATCGGGGAGGACGACTTCGTCATCGGGTTCTCAGGTGCGGTCGAGCGCTGGTACGCGATTGACGAGATGATCCGGGCGCTGCCGGAACTGATCCGGTACCGGAAGAACACCCGGCTTTTAATCGTCGGGGGTTCGCTTTTCACCGGGTATGACGCCGAACTCCGCATTCTCGCCAGCTCCCTCGGACTCTCGGATCATGTCATCTTCACCGGCACAAAACCCTACGCCGAACTGCCGCGATACATCGCGTGTATGGATGCCTGCACCATTCCCCTCGCGCCGCCCCAATGGGTGGATATAGCCCTCCCGAACAAATTCTTCGAATACTCTGCCTGCGGGAAACCGATTGTCATGCGCCCGATCCCGGACGTGACCCGGATCGGCGGGGAGAACCTCTTTGTCTACCGGACACGGGAGGATTTTGTCGCGCAGGTGAAAGGGCTCATGGACACACCCCGGACGTATCACCTCAACTTCGAAGAGCATAGCTGGAAAGAGAAAGCCCGGCAGTTCGAAGCGCAGTTCGAGCGGCTTCTCTGACGGATTTATCCAAATTTATTAATGCTCTCAACTAAAATTTAGTACCGAAAGGTTGATCGCATGGTATCTCTGGATCTGAAAAATCACCGTAATTACCTCATCATCGGGCTTGTGGCAATTTTTTTTATCTTTGCCCTCTGGCTCCGCATTCTTCCCATGCTCCTGATGGGCAACACCGATATCCTCCTGATGGTCGGAAGTGATGACCCGCTCTACAACCTGCGGCAGGTAGAGCAGCTCCTCGCAAACCACCTCACGTACTCCTGGTTCGAACCGATGACCCTCTACCCTAACGGGACAATGATATACTGGGGTCCGCTCTTCCCCACGATCATCGCCGTCTGTTGTATGATCACCGGTGCCGCAACACGCCCGGAGATCATCGGTGTCGGGCTTCTCGTGCCACCCATGATGGGAGCGCTTGTCGTCCCGGTGATGTATTTTGTCGGGCGGTGCTGCGGGAACTGGAAGACCGGGCTGTTTGCTGCCGGGTTCACCGCCGTGGTCACCGGGCAGTTCTTCTACCGGGCGTTCTACGGGTACATGGACCACCACATCGCGGAGGTGCTCTTTGCCTGCATCTTCTGCCTGTTGTACATGTACGTCCTCCTCATCGGGAGTAAGACAAAGATCAACCTAAAGGATATCGGGAGTTTCAAGACCCTCCTTCTCTTCTCCGCGCTTGCCGGTATCGCGTACCTGCTGGGACTGTTCACGATGCCCACGATGATCCTCTTTGCCCTGATCGCGGGGGTCTTCACCGTCATCCAGTTTGTCATCGACGTCTACCGGGAGCGTTCTAGTGAGTACCTGCTTGTCGCCAATACCGTCATCTTCGCCATTGCGATCGTCGGGCTCCTCCTCTTCGGGTTAAAGGGTACGGGGCTTGACCTCTCCGACTACACAATCGGGCACATCTACGCATATCTCGGTCTCATCGGCGGGACGGTTGTGCTCTATGCACTCGCCCGGTACCTCAAAGGGAAGAAATGGTACTACTTCCCGGCGATCATCATCGGCTGCGCGATTCTGTTCGGCTTGGTCCTGTTTGTGGCACTTCCGCAACTCTACAGCCTGTTCTTCTCATCGCTCTTTGCATTCTTCGGGCAGATGGCGATCACGAACACCGTGCAGGAAGCACGGGGCTGGTCATCCGATAGTGCATGGCTGACCTTCAACTACGGGCTCATCCTCATGGTCGGCGGGGCGCTGGTCATCCTCTACAAGAACATCAAAGAAGAGCACCCGCAGGAGATCTTTGCGCTCGTGTGGGCAATCGTGATCTTCTTCTCGACCTGGCAGCACATCAGGTACGAGTATTACCTCGCCGTGAATGTGGCACTTCTCTCGGCAATCTGCGCGAGCTTTGTCTTTGAGCAGGGCTGGAAGGACATCCGGCTCGCGGCAAAGACCGTCTCTTCCGCCTCTGCCCCGGCTCCGGAGGCAGATGAGAAGGTGAAGGTGAAGGGACGAGAGGATTCGCCCCGTGCACGAAAACAGAAGAAGGCGGCAAAGAAAGGTGGAGCTGCCCATGCCCCGAACTATTTCATGCTCGGGCTCGTCGTTATCGTCACAATTTTAGGTGTGCTCTTCGCGTACAACTCTGCCATGTACAGTTACCAGAACGCGTCGAGCCAGGCGATCCGGATGAACGGGGACTGGCGGGAAGCACTGGACTGGATGGGCAACAACACCCCGGAGACGGGCGTGAACTATTACACCATCTACGACAAGAACACGTTCACGTACCCCAACCAGTCGTACGGGGTCATGTCCTGGTGGGACTATGGTCACATGATCACCTACATCGCAAAGCGTATACCGAATGCGAACCCCTTCCAGCAGGGGGTGACCGGTTCAACCGGGTCTTCTACATTCTTCATCAGCCAGTCTGAGGATACGGCAAACTCAGTGATGGACGCAGCGCGTACCCGGTATATTGTGACCGACATCGAGATGGACACGGGCAAGTTCTGGGCGATGGCAACCTGGTACAACTCAACACTTGCCGCCGCTCCGTACCAGATGACCCTCTTGATGCCGAGCCAGACGGACACCACAAAATACGAGTCCGCCCTGTTGAACGAGCAGCCCTATTTCCACACGATGATTTCAAGGCTCCACAACTTTGACGGGTCCCTGACCCCGGCGACGACTGCCTATTATGTCGAATATGCCGATTCGACGATCACAAGCGTCTCGGCACCGGTGATGACCAACGCTGTCGCGATGAACGCGAGTGACGCAACCGCACGGGCAGCCCAGTACAACATCAACGCCCCGGAGGGCTACCACGCGACCGTGCTCAGCCCGTCCATCGTGAACCCGATCGACACCGTACCGGCGCTCCATCACTACCGGCTCGTCCATGAATCCCCGTCAAATGTCTTCAGTGGAAAGACACCGGACGTAAAGTACGTAAAGGTCTTTGAATACGTGAAAGGTGCGCATATCAAGGGCACCGGCATCATCGAGGTCCCGCTTGTGACCGATACCGGACGAACCTTCACCTACCAGCAGGAGAGCACGAACGGGGAGTTTGTCGTGCCCTATTCAACGACCGGCAACCCGTACCCGGTCAAAGCGACCGGCAAGTACCATATCGTCGGTACTGGCACGACGTTCGATGTGCCCGAGTCTGCCGTCATGCAGGGAACGACGATCAACTAACCTTTTTTTTGGAGATTACTTCACGGCAGTTCCACGCCGCTTTTTTATAACCTCTCCGGATGAGGGGCTTCCATTGATTGTGCCTGGGTCATTCCACGGGACCGGGCTGGCAGGGTATGGCACAAAACTTCTATACTCCCTTGTACTCATTCTCTGGTATGCTAGCTGAGGAGATCACAGTGGGTATGCGAGTGCGATACCCAAAGACCGGAACGACCGGCGCCATCATCCGGGTCGAGCAGATGAAAGGCAGCCTGTTCGCTGAACTGGACAGCACCCACCTGCTCTACCGTGCAGACCAGTTGATACCGGCGGACCGCACGGAACGGGTGAGCCGGGCGATTGTGGAAGATGCAAAAGAGGTGATCGAGCGCGAGCGCGAATATGCCGCCGGGAGCGGACTGCAGGACGCGCTGAAAAATATCGACCAGAGCTGCGAGGGCGGGGGTTAATCCTCCAGCTCGATGGTTGTCAGTTTTACTGACTCGACCCCTTTTTGTGACATCATGCGCTCTGCAAGCGCTTTTAACAGCGTGCCGTCGCCACGCAGGAGGATCACTTCAAGGCAGCGGTTCTCACTAATCTGCGAGTGGAGTGATGCCTGGATGATCGCTTTATACTCATGCTGGATATCGGTGAGGGTCACAAGGAGTCCCCGCTGTTCATGGTCGTAGATCATCGTGATCACGCCTTGACGGTTCCCTTTGACATCGGACATCCACTTGTAGTACTGGATATAACTCCGTATGGCGTCCCGGATCCCTTCAGACCGGGACGAATACCCACGGTAGTTGATGATCTCATCAAACCGGTCGAGCAGGTGTTTGGGCAGCGAGATACCGATACGCGAAAGCTCATTATCGAGTGTCATGATAATACCTTATGTCTGTATGATCCACGATGGATGTTTAACTTTTCGATAAAATTCAGGATTTGGTGGTACTTGGTGATATTTCAAAAAGAAGTGCCTACTGGAAAAATCCGGTGACCAGTACGGATCCTCGCACGTCCGGGCAGTGCCTTGAGTCCTGGACATATACACCCCGACTTCAAACGGAATACCGCTTCCAAGAGCATCGGGCAGACTCCTTGTCAAATGGAAATCCTTAACTGGGATTATTAATAATTCGCATAATCAAGGTTTTTTCACGGGCGTGACTATGTATTCTATTCTCTATATTGATGATGATCCCTCCCTTCACGAGGTAATAACCATGGTTCTCGAAAGAACCGGAACATTCAGGGTTGATGCCGTAGGTTCCGCCAGCGCTGCAAAGAAACAGTTGTCAGAAGAGAAGTATGCGGCAATTGTATGCGATTACCAGATGCCGGGCACAAACGGTATCGGGTTTCTCAAATATGTCCGTAAGACGTATGGCACCATCCCGTTTATTCTCTTCACCGGTAAAGGGCGGGAACAGGTTGCCATTGACGCGATCAATAGCGGGGCAGATTTCTATCTCCAGAAATCCGGGGATCCGGATATCATGTATGCTGAACTGATCCATGTCCTCATGCGGGAAATCCAGAGAAGGGAAACAGAAGTGACACTTGCAGAAAGCGAGAAGAAGTACCGGATCCTGTTCAACAATACCAATGATGAGATATATATTCACGAGATGTTGTCCGATGGTATGCCGGGCATATTCCTTGAAGTTAACGACACCATGTGCAACCGTCTGGGATATACTCGTGAAGAATTGCTCACGATGACTGTCCGCGATATCGTATCTGACGCGCACAGGACGAGGATGGTGGGTATCGGGCAGCAAATATCAAAAACCGGGATGAACACATTTTACGGAGAGCACCAAAGAAAAGACGGGTCCGTCATTCCCGTAGAGATCAACATTCACCGGGTTACTTTTTTCGGAAAAAATCTTGTCCTTGCATCAGCCCGTGACATCACCGAACGCAAACGGACGGAAGAGCAGCTTATCGGAACACAACAGAGACTGACAGATATCATCAATTTCCTTCCGGATGCAACCTTTGTCATCGATACGACCGGGCATGTGATTGCCTGGAACAAGGCGATCGAAGAGATGACCGGGGTGTTGGCACGCGATATCCTTGGCAAGGGAGACTACGAGTATGCGGTTCCATTCTATGGCACACGGCGTCCAATCCTTATCGATCTGGTCTTTTCTTCAAAAGAGGAGATCCAAAAAAATTATTCAAAAATAGGTATTAACGAGGATATACTGACCGCTGAAACCAAAAATGCGACCCCGTGCGGGAAAACGGTCACCCTCTGGGGAAAATCTGCCCGGCTTTACGACAAGGAAGGGAAGATCATCGGGGGAATCGAATCCATCCGGGATATCACCGACCGGAAACTGGCAGAGGCTGCACTCCGGGAATCCCACCAGATGCAAAAAGATATCATCAATACGATACCGTCGCGTGTCTTCTGGAAAGACCGAAACATGAGGTACATTGGCTGCAATACGGCATTTGCCCGTGACGCCGGATTTACGGAACCAGAGGATATCATGGGGAAGGATGATTCCCAACTGTGCTGGCAGGAACAGGCATCACGTTACCAGAACGATGATCGGGACGTGATCGAGAAGGGGATATCAAAATTCTTTATTGAGGAACCCCAGACGACCCCCGAGGGTACACAGATCATTCTTCTCACGAGTAAAGTGCCGATGCGGAATTCCAAAGGGGAGATTACCGGCATTGTCGGTTCCTATTTCGATATCACGGAACGGAAAAAGACGGAAGAAAAACTGATAAAGAGCGAAGAGTTATTGCGCCGTGCAGAAAAATCTGCACAGTTCGGGAACTGGGAATATCGTCTTGGATCCGGCAAGGTCGAACCCTCTGAAGGGGCAAAGGAACTGTTTGAAGTATGGGATCCCGTATGGAACATATCCGAAGTTCAAAAGATTCTCCTGCCAAAATACTGGCAGATCACTGACGATGCCCTTCACGGGCTGATCCATCACAACCGACCGTATGACCGGGAATTTGAGATCCGTCGGCACAGTGACGGGATGATCCGGTGGATTCATTCCAAAGCAGAATATGATCCGGAAAAAAAGGTCGTGTTCGGGATTGTCCATGACATCACCGACCGCAAACGCGCACAGGACGCGCAAAAGCAGGCAGTCCGGAAACTGGATCTCCTCTCGAGTATCACCCGCCACGATATCATGAACAAGGTGACCGTGATCCTCGGTAATGTCACGGCACTCAATAAACGAACCGATGAGACGGACATATCCCGGCACGTTGCACGGATTGCGGCTGCCGCAAAGGCGATCCGTACCCAGCTTGAGTTTTCTAAAATCTATCAGCAGCTCGGGACCCGTGAACCCATGTGGCAGAACGTCAGCACCCTCCTGCATGAACTGCTGATCCCTGAAGAGATCCGTTTCACTGCGGAGGTAAAGGGGATTTGGATCTTCTCTGATCCGATGCTGGAGATGGTCTTCAACAACCTCCTTGACAACTCGATCCGGCATGGGCAGCACGTGACCGCTATCCATGTGCGGGAAGAACAGACCCCGGAGGGTCTGCACCTCATCTGGGAGGACAACGGTGTCGGCATTCCCCCGGATGAAAAGGAGCAGATTTTTGAAGGGGAGTATGGCAGAGAATCCGCTCATGGACTCTTCCTTGTCCGGGAGATCCTCGCACTAACGAACATCTCCATCCGGGAGACCGGCACGGAAGGCGAGGGGGCACGGTTTCTGTGTGTCGTGCCTAATGGTTCATTCCGTACGGGCAGTTCCTGAAAAGTAAAACCATGAGACCGTAGGGATCCCGTATCTTCACCGGATCCCGACCTCTTCCGAGGAGTAATCAGTCAATCCGTTTTTCCATCACGGGCAGTGTGCTTTCTGATCACTGCTTTTATTTCGGCAAACTCCCGGTCAGGGTCGCCGCAGCGGTTCACGTAATAATCCGCACCGGAATCAAGCGCTTCCCTGATCTCCGGACCCATGGTCTTACCGCTGTAAATAATAATAAAGGATGTGCATCCCGCAGCCCGAAGCGCTTTTGTGAGGGCGGTACCGTTCAGGACCGGCATACGCCAGTCCGCGACGATCACATCATAAAAATGAGCCTGAACCAGGTTGAGAGCCGCCTTCGATGTATTACAGCAGTCGACGGTACATGAAGGATCATCTTCGAGATCGAGCTTGATGATCTCAAGGATATCTTCCGCGTCATCAATGACCAGGATACGGGGCATGGGAAGTCCGGGAAAAATCTCTGTACCTTTTTATTCAGGAAAGGGATTTATACATTGTCATTTTATGTTGCCCGCAGTCGTCCCGCCATTACCCCTTTCCATCACCTCCCGGGAATTGTGACGGTCCCCAACTCAGGGTGGAACAAACCGGTAGGTGCCGGGAGGGACCGTCATCTCGAACCGGGCACCGGTCCCATACACGCCGGTCTCACGGAGGGTGATCCCGGTCAGGGACAGGATCTCCCGTGCGAAGAAGAGTTCGCGGTATCCGGACTCATCTTCCTGCACCGAGAAGATACTCTCTTTTTCCTCCGGCACGATCCCGCTGCCATTATCCGATACCGTGATCTGCAGGTGGGCATCCGTCTCGGTTGCAGAGCACTCAATTATGGTCGTACCCTGCCCATAGTGCAGCAGAAATTCAAACAGCCGGGAAAAGACCCGGAGAAGATTCCGGTCCGCGTAGACCTCAACCTCCGGGATTGTGGCGGTAAACCGGACCGGTGCCTCCGGGAACTGGTGTATCGCGAGCGTGACGACCTCGTTTACTGATATCCACCCGGGGGGTTCTGCACCGACATCCTTGAAGTCCCGGGTCAGGTTGATCTCGTTTCTGATCGCTTTGGCTGCCCGCTCCTGCTTCTCCATATACATAAGGATGACCGGATCCTGCTCTCTTTTCTTTGCCCTGCCCAGAAACCCAAGGAGGACCGTGATCTTGTTCTGGATATCATGGCGGGTGATGCTGCTGACAAGACTGAGTTTCTTGTTTGCCAGCTGGAGTGCGTGTTCATTCCGGACCCGTTCTAAGATATCCCGCGCAAAACAGAAGGCAAATTCGATGCCATGGTACTCCAGGTAATTGATCGCCATCTCTACCGGTACTGCGCGACCACTCTCGCTCACGAGGTCTGTCTTGGTGGTGAGTGCGCCACTGTGTTTGAGAGTCTCCCAGACATCATCCCATTGCGGGAGCGTGAAATACGGAAAGATCTCACCGAGCGTGAGCGTGAGGATGGTCTCCGGAGCATATCCGGATCCTTCCGTGGCGGCGGCATTCGCATAGTGAATACGGGCGTTCCGGCTCACCCGGAACACCATATCAGCCGCGTGATCCATGGCAAACTGCGTGTGAAGCAATTGCTGTTCGATCTTCTCACGCCGCGTCATCTCGGTATAGAGCTGCCGGTTAATCCCGCGAAGTTCATCAGTCCGGTTGTTGATGGACTCTTCAAGGGTCTCTTTTGTCCTGGTGAGTTTCTGCCGGGTCTCAACGAGATCGGTAATATCGATCCCGCTGGAGACGAACCCCGTCAGTTCGTTCCGTTCATTAAAAAGCGCCCGGTCCCACCAGCGCTGCCAGCGAGCATCCCCATCCGCCATGACCGCACGGTACTCAATCCTGCCGAGAGGGTACTGGGGTGTGAGCCGGGACCGGTGCACCCGGATACGTTCGGTGTCCTCAGCGGAGACGAGGGGTGCAAACTGCCGACCAACCAGATCCTCACGGGTCTTACCGGCTGCGCGACAATAGGGTTCGTTGACATGCAGGATGATCCCTTCGGGCGTATGGTGCACGGTATACTCGACCTGGTTCTCGACAAGACCTGGGATGCCGGTTGTGGTGAGGTCTGTGCCGGAACTGCCCGGATCTGTATCCTTCTCGATAATCAGCGCCACACCCGGTCGGGAGGTGTCAAAGACCACCGGAAGAAGGAGCATTGTCGCGGGGGTGACCGTGTTCCCGGAGAGTACCTGGATCCGTACCCGTTGTTCGATTCCTTTTATTGCGGCAGTTGTTACCTGCCGGGCGTTCCCGCCCTCCAGTATCTTTACCGGAAGAGTGTCAACGTGCTGACCCAGGATCCGCTCTTCGGGAACTGAGGACATGACAGAAAATGACGCGTTGAAATCGACCACCATCCCCTCCTCATTGACCATCACCATCGGCTGGGTGCAGATTCTCCGGACTGAAGACGCCAGCAACCGCTGGGAATGATAGTAGACCTTGGACGTACCCCTCTTCCGCCCATCGACCGCACCCTGGATCTGGAGGATGTCCAGGTATTTGGCAACCGAGTTGCGGTTTATCTGCAGCTGGCTGGATATATCGGTGATACTCAAGCCTTCCGGGTGGGATCCCAGCAGTGCCCGTATCCTTGAAATCTCCTCCTGGTACTCTTCCATGGTGCTCTTCGTAGTGAGTGTCAGTCTGCCCGGTATAAAAGTGTTCAGTTTGCCATGCAGATTTGCAAAGCAGATAAATATGTTTATAAATAGTTTTTTGCAAATGGGAATCTACCGCAACAAATGCTTGGCAAATTAGCGGTAAGGGCCACACAGGTAACAACACGATGGAGTTGAAGATAGAACAATGTCACAAAACACGGATGAATCGGGATTTGCATGGAACCGTTCTGCGGAGATGGACGGTTTGAAACAGCAGAAGGTGCTGCTCGCGACGCTCTCACAGAAGCTTGACGAATATTTTTCCCTGCCGACCCTGGCAGGCAACGTATGGCGCGAGGACTCATGGAGATAAAACGGGATATGGGAATGACCGGGATCCACGCAGGGTTTGCAGAGGACTGCCGGGTCGAACTCCACGTCACTAACGCGTGCGTGGCACGCGCCCGGCTGATCTACGATGCACTCTGTGCCCAGGAAAGGGGTACAAACCAGATGCAAGGCATCAAAAAAGGCTGGTGAACCATGGAGACAGATGCAGGAATTGTCACACGGGAGATTAAGATCACCGATACGACCGCCAACCCGGCACCGCTGGGACTGTTGGCGTTTGGCATGACAACGGTGATGCTCAACCTTCACAATGCCGGATTCTTTACCCTCGGATCGATGATCTTTGCCATGGGGATCTTCTATGGGGGCATCGCCCAGATCATCGCAGGGATCATGGAGTGGAAGAAGAACAACACGTTCGGGACACTGGCATTTATCTCGTACGGATTCTTCTGGATATCCCTTGTCGGTCTGATACTGATGCCGAAATTCGGGTTTTCCAGTCTCTTCTCAAAAGAGGAGTTCCTGGCATTCCTCGGGATCTGGGGATTATTCTCGTTTGTCATGTGGATTATCACCTTCCGGCTCACGAGAGCATTGCAGGTCGTGTTCGGTCTCTTGACACTCTTGTTTGTGCTCCTGATCGCCGGTAACGCACTGGGCAGTATCACAATCCTCCAGGTGGCAGGGGTTGAAGGAATCATCTGCGGGCTATCGGCAATGTATGCCGGGCTTGGACAGGTCATGAATGAAGTATACACAGAACGTATAGTAAAACTCGGGTGAGAACGATGGTAGAATTAAAAGAATTGTCAGAGATGTTTGAGAAAAACCCGCTTGCACAGGTTGTTGTGGACCGGGAACTCCGTATCGTCATGATGAATATAGCATTCTGCAAACTCGTCGGTTTCGGAGCGGAGCGCCTGATGAACATGCCGTTTACCGACTTCCGGTCAAAAGGGCTCATCAGGTATCTCAAGGACTCCGGTGAATCGGTTGCCGATGCGGTCAACCAGAAACGGACAACCGTCGGGCAGAGCACGTTTGAAACACCGTCAGGGATCCATGTGGTTCTCAGGACAAACATTCCGCTGCTGGACAACAACAATGCGATCAATTACGTGTATATCACGTACAACGAGATCACAAAAATTGTAAAAACCCAGGAGTACATGGAACACGAAGTGTCCGAGATGTCAAAGATCTATGCCATCATGGCAAAAGGCGACCTGACCCCACGGTACAAGCTCACCGAGCCGGATGAGGATACCCGTGCCACCTATGACCAGATCGCGCTCTTACGGGATGCGGTCCGGGGCATCGTCGGCGCCCTTCAGGTCAATATCGGGGATGTCAACAGCCGGATGCAGAACCTCACGTCCACCGCGGACAACGCCGCCCACAGTATCGAAGATGCCTCGAAAGGTGTGGCGCAGATCGCAAAGAACGCCGGCAAGGTCAGCGAGAACGCGGAGCATGCCGCACAGGGCGTTGACCAGATCGGAAAAGCGATGCAGGATATGAGTGCCGCAGTGGAGGAGATCACATCCAGCATGGATTCCGTCTCGAACTTATCACGCGAGACGAACGATCTCTCCCATAATGGGGCTAAACTTGCCGGGCAGGCAGAGAAGAGCATGGGGGAGATCTCAACCTCGTCTGCGAAAGTATACGAGATTGTCTCGGATGTCGAGAAGCAGATGGGCGAGATCTCAAAGATTGTGCTCCTGATCCGCGAACTGGCAAACCAGACAAACCTCCTCGCACTCAACGCCGCCATCGAGGCAGCCCGGGCAGGAGATGCAGGTCGGGGCTTTGCAGTCGTGGCAACTGAGGTGAAATCGCTCGCGCAGGAATCGCGGAACTCGGCAGAACGGATCGAGGAGATGATCGGTACCTTAAAGAAGAGCACCCAGAACGCATCCACAGCGATGAGCGATGCGAAGAAGATCGTTGAACAGGGTGCAAAGATGGTCACCGAGACCGTACAGTCATTCCACAGCATTGCCGCAGCAGTCGATAAGGTTGCGAGGAGTGCATCCGAGGTCGCCGCCGCCACCGAAGAGCAGGCAGCCACTACCGAGGAGATTACGGCAAGTGTGACGGAAGTGGCACGCCTTGTCGACATGACCGCGAAGGAAGCGGGGGATGCTGCTGCCGCAACCGAAGAATCCTCTGCCGCACTGGATGAGATCACCCGCATGGTGGGAACCGTGAATACTGTCGCAATCGAGGCACTGGAAGCGAACAAGAAATTCAAGGTGAACTAACGGGGTGCGTTTTCATGGAAGCGACAGCAGACGAAACGCAGCAGTACCCGGATACGAGCCAGAAGTCCACAAAAAAACACGCACATACCATTCAGGTGGTGGAGTTTGTCCTTGGGAGAGAACACTTTGCCATCGATCTGTTTGATGTCAAAGAGGTGGTGGAATACACAACCATCACCCGCCTGCCCAATGTAGCGCCGTATATCAAAGGGATCATCGATCTCCGGGGTGAGATCACCACGATCATTGACCTGAAGGAACGGCTGAACATCACTGATGGCAAACAGGTCACCGCCGAATCGTCGCGGATCATCGTACTCGATGACAAGATCACGAGATCGAAGATCGGCATCCTTGTGGATGACGTGACCTCGGTCTCCACCTTTGAAGGAAACCAGGTGGACTCCACCTCGACCTCGGTCAGCAACGAGGATACTGCGATCATCGGGATCATCAAACGCAAAGTAAAGGTGAAGGACAAAGAGGTGAACGAACTGATCATCTGGATCGATATCAAGCAGCTCCTTGGAGATATCGATTCCAGGATGTGACCGGAACCTTCGGAGGCACAACGATGATCTCGGCATTGTATGTGGATGATGAGCCCGGACTTCTCGAGATAGGAAAACTCTATCTTGAAAATTCAGGTACCATCATGATCGATACCTCCGTCTCGGTCTGTGACGCGATCCGAAGGGTAAAGACCGTTCCCTATGATGCGATCATCTCCGATTACCAGATGCCGGAGATGAACGGGATCGAGTTTCTCAAATACATCAGAACGAACTATGGAGATCTCCCTTTCATCCTTTTTACCGGCAAGGGGAGGGAGGAAGTGGTGATCGAAGCGCTGAACAGCGGTGCTGACGCATACCTGCAGAAAGGCGGGGATCCGGTCGCCCAGTTTGCCGAACTCGAGCATAAGATAAAAAGAGCCGTGGGGAGACAATTCTCTGAAAAAAAAATCCTCGTTTTCAACCGGCTGTACGCGATCCTGAACGGGATCAACAGCGCAATTGTCCACCTGAAAACACAGGAAGAGCTCTTCCGCGAAGTCTGCCGGATTGCAGTGGAAACAGGGAAGTTCCGTATGGCGTGGATGGGCATCGTTGATCCGAAAAAGAACGAGCTTCATCCTTTTGCCGGTTATGGGACGGGGGACGGGACACAACATTCAATCCAGCTCCCGATTGAGCCGGAGGGTTTTGAGTCAAGCCGGCGGGCAGTCCGCGAGCAGCAACAGGTGATCTGCAATGATGTCGACCCAGGGGGGTTCGTACACCCGTCTGCCACCAGGACGAATGCGCACACATACCGGTCCACGGCAGCGGTTCCCCTGTTCCTGCATAACACCATCATCGGCACATTGCAACTCTATGATGCCGAACCCGGTTTCTTTGCCGACGAAGAGATCAAACTTCTGCTTGAGATCGCCTCGGATCTCTCGTTCGCACTGGAGAAGATGAGTGAGGAGGAGCAACGAAAGATGGCAGAAACTCAGCTATTGGAGAAACACCGGCAACTGGAGGATGCGTACCTGACAATCTCGGCATCAGAAGGAATGATCCGGACATATATGAACACCCTTGCCAAGAACCAGAGACAGCTCGGCGACAGCCGGCGACAGCTGTCGGAGATCATCAACTTCCTGCCGGATGCCACGTTTGCCATTGATACGCAGGGCACGGTGATCGTCTGGAACAAAGCGATGGAAGCGATGACCGGCGTCCTTGCGATCGACATCGTGGGAAAAGGGGAGTATGAATACGCGCTGCCATTCTACAAAAAACGGCGACCGATGCTGATCGATCTCGTGCTGAAGTATGATGAAACAGCAGCCAGCCGGTACGACCGGATCGAACGGGACGGTGACCGGCTTGTTTCACAGGTATTTGTCCCCCACCTGTACGGGGGCAGGGGAGCGCATCTCTGGTTTGTCGCTTCACCGTTATACAACGAGGATGGTGCGATCACCGGGGCGATTGAGTCGATCCGGGATGTGAGCGAATTTTCTAAAACCGAGATCGCCTTGCGCAGTTCCGAAGAGAGATACCGCCGGATCATCGAGCATGCCGATGAAGGCATCGTTGTGATACAGGACGGTCTCGTCTGCTATTCGAATCCCCTCATCCGTAAAATCCTTGGGGACTATGCCCCTGAAGAGCTGGACGGACACCCTTTCGGGGAGTTCATCTACCCGGCGGATCGGGATACGGTCACTGAACGCGCCCGTCGCCGGTGTGCGGGGGAGGATGTCGAACCGTCGTATGTCTTCCGGGCAATCACCCGGACCGGTGAGATCCGGTGGCTCCGGATCCATGTCCTGCAACTTGAATGGAATGCCCGACCGGCTGCATTGAGTTTCCTCTCAGATATCACGGATGCAAAAAAGAACGAGGAGGATCTGCGGGAAGCCCACAGTACGATCTCACTCTTAAACAGCATCACCCGGCACGAGATCGCCGATCGGCTCACTGTTCTGCGGGGACGGTTAAGAATCGCACGGAAACAAACCTCAGATCCTGATATGCAGGTGAACCTGGATAAAGTGGACACTGCCGCACGGGATATCTTCCTCCACATCAAGAAGGCACGGTTTTACCAGGAGATTGGGACAGGAGAAGCTACCTGGCAGCATGTCGCCGCGACGATTGCACACGAGCAGGCGCTCCTCGATATCCGACCGATCACCGTATCGATCGATACCGGGGACCTGTGCGTGTGTGCCGATCCCCTGTTCCCCCAGGTTTTCTTCATCCTGTTCGATAACGCCCTCCGGCATACGAGTTCCTTATCCAGGATCCATATATCCGCGATAAAAACCGGGACCGGGTACTCCATCATCTGGGAGGATGACAGCACAGGCTATGCTGGGGAGAACAAGGAGCAGATCTTCCGGCTCGAATTCGGGAAGGCGTCGGGTCTTGGCTTGTTCCCCATCCGCGAGATCCTCTGCATGACAGGAATGACGATCCGGGAGACGGGAATATCAGGCTCCAGTTGCCGTTTCGAGATCTCGGTACCCACACGCGCGTGCCAAATGACCGCAGATGAAACCACGGTTTTTTCCCCGGCAAGGGTGTAGCCATTCCCGGAGGATGAGGGGAAAAAAGGGAGAAGGCTGTCGATGATGAAGAGGAGAACCGGCATTCTCCTTTCCAATCCGTTTTCGCCGGAAGCGATACAGCACACCGGTGCAAGCCGGCAGGGAATCCTTTTTTTCCGGCACGTTGCTATCACTTTATTTGCGCGATTGTATTTATGTATCTGGCGCTCAATATGATCATCACCTATACAATTGCAGTGGCGGGGTCTGGCATGGTTCCGGTATCCTGCCCGGGATACATTCAACATATTGGTAACAAGGCGGTTTAACCTGCCACGTTAATAAAGGAGGTTCGATTTCATTTGCATGATGTGACAATTCCCAGTGTCAATATCGGGGTGGTGGGTCATGTTGACCACGGAAAGACCACGCTCGTAAACGCGCTCACCGGGACATGGACTGACCGGCACAGCGAGGAAGTGAGACGAGGCATCTCCATCCGGTTAGGATACGCAGACGCGACATTCTTCAGGTGCGATGCCTGCAAAGATGCCGATGCCTACTCGACAAATCTGAAATGCCCGAATTGCGACGGGATAGGAACGCCGTTCCGTTCCATCTCATTCGTGGACGCACCGGGGCATGAGACCCTGATGGCGACGATGCTCTCCGGTTCAGCCCTGATGGATGGGGCTATGCTTGTCATCTCGACAACCGAGAGATGCCCGCAACCCCAGACAAAAGAGCACCTGATGGCGCTGGGTCTGGTCGGGATCAAAAAGATCGTGATCGTCCAGAACAAGATCGATGTCGTCTCCCAGAAAGAGGCGATCGACAATTTCCAGCAGATCAAGGCATTCGTCAAGGGCACCATCGCCGAGAATGCACCGATCATCCCGGTCTCGGCACAGAAAGGCATCAATGTCGGGGCACTTATCCAGGCGCTCGACCAGACGATTCCCATCCCGGAACGGGATCCGAAAGCGGAACCAATGATGCTTGTTGCGAGGTCCTTTGACATCAACAAACCGGGGTGCAACTGGAAGGAAGTGAAAGGTGGTGTTGTCGGAGGGTCTCTCATCCGGGGCATCCTCCGCGAAGGCGACGAGATCGAGATCCGTCCCGGCAGGCAGTTGCAGGTTGAGAACCGGATCCGCTGGGAGCCAATCACGACCGAGATCACATCCATCAATGCCGGGTCATCAAAGGTCACCGAAGCGACACCGGGCGGACTTTTGGGGATTGGGACGAAACTTGATCCGGCGCTGACAAAGAGCGATGCGCTTGCCGGTCAGGTTGTCGGGCATGTCGGCACCCTGCCCCCGGTCTGGGACAAGATCCGGTGTCACGTCACCCTGATGGAGCGTGTGGTGGGTGCAACAAGCGAACTCGTCATCGAACCCCTCAAGTTCAACGAACCGCTGATGCTCTCAGTGGGCACTGCAGTCACCGTGGGAGTTGTCACCAATACCAAAAAGGACGCAGTGGAGATCCAACTGAAGCGCCCGGTCTGCGCAGAGCAGGGTGCCCGGATCGCTATCAGCCGGCAGGTGGGAGCACGGTGGCGCCTGATCGGGATGGGTGTGCTCAGCGAGTGAGAATACTCCTCGATGCCAATGCGCTGATGATGCCGGTGCAGTTCAAAGTGGATCTCTTTTGCGGTCTGCAGGAACTCGTCGGGGGGTTTGAACCGGTGGTGCTCCCCGGCGTGGTCCAGGAACTGACCGGGCTCTGCCGGGCAAAAGGACGGGATGGCGCGGCAGCGCGGTACGGGCTCTCGCTGGCAGAGCGGTGTACAGTCGCAGGTGCCAATGAGGTGGAGCCGGGCACGGTCGATGCACAGTTGATTGACTATGCGGTCCGGCACAACTGTCTCGTGGTGACCAACGACCGGCTCGTCAAGGATCGGCTGCTCGAACACGGCATTGGAGTCATCGTTATGAGAAAGCAGAAAAAACTGGATATTGTGCGGAAGTAAGGTGGGTTATGTATTACAAGATGTTACTCGAGGACAAGGTGCGGGTGCCTCCCCAGCGGTTGGGCGAGAAGATCGAGAAAGTGATCCTCGACGTCCTGCAGGAGCAACTCGAAGGAAGTATCGACAAGGAACTGGGGATCTTCATCTGCGTCACACGCGTGCAGGATGTCGGCGAAGGCGAGATCGTGCCCGGGGACGGCGGGGTCTATTATAATGTAAAGTTCGAAGCGATGGTGATCAGGCTCGCCCTGCAGGAAGTGATCGAAGGCGTCGTTGTCGAGACGACAAGTTTCGGGGCGTTTGTCAGCCTCGGACCGATCGACGCGATGCTCCACGTGAGCCAGATCTCGGACGAGTACATCAACTTTGACGAGAAGAACTCCCGGCTCATCTGCCAGGACTCGAAACGGTTCATCGGCGTGGGCGACACCGTCCGCGTCCGGGTCGTGACGCTCTCGTTAAACGAGCGTGAACCCCGGGACAGCAAGATCGGGCTCACCATGCGGCAGGCAGGACTCGGCACTGCCCTCTGGCTGGAGGAAGAGATCGCAAAGGAACTGGAGCGGGCAGCGAACCCGGATGCAGCAAAGGAGAAGGCACCGGAGACGAAGAAGACGAAGAGGAAGGAGCATGCCGCCGACGAATAAGAAGAAGCAGGGCAAGGTCTGCCGCGAATGCCACCGTGTGGTTGAAGGCGAGAGCTGTGTGATCTGCGGAACTGCGAACTTAAGCGAGGACTGGTCCGGGTATCTTGTCATCATCGATCCGGCAAATTCCGATATCGCAAAAAGGATGAACCTCAAGTTACCGGGACGCTATGCGCTGAAGGTCCGCTAAATGTTCGTGCTGCCCGAAGAGCACCGGAAGCTCTTCAAGGATCCGTTCGGGGAACTGTACCAGACGATGGAGATGGTCGTCCCCCTGCTCACGGACCGGGTGGTATATGCCGTGGGGGATGTGGTGACCCACAACCTGCAGAAGCGGGGGATCACCCCGGCAATTGCCGTGGTTGACGGGCAGACAATGCGGGTCCCGTGCAGCAGGTTGCCCGAAATGACCGGTGAATGCCTGCGGGTCGAGAACCCCCCGGGGACCATCACGGACGACCTCATCTGGGCACTCAGGCATGCCATCACCCATACGCCCGTCACGATCATTGTTGACGGAGAAGAGGATCTTGCGGTTATTCCGCTTGTCATCGCTGCGCCGGAAGGCGCTGTGGTACTCTACGGGCAACCGCACAAAGGGGTCGTGCTCCGTACAGTTGACGCTGCCGCAAAAACCGACGCTGAGCGGCTCATGAGCCATTTTATCCGGGTCAATTCGTAAACCCGGCACCGTGCCCGGACCCGGGCACATCTGTTTTTCCGGCGATTGCCAGCGGCATTTCGCCACAGGTCATGTTTTAAATAACACGGTTCCCAATAATTACAGGATATCGATGGACGTAACAATCGAAAGCGATAAAAGAAATGAGCTTTTATCCAGAAGAGAGGTAGAGTTCACTCTCAAATATGAAGGTGCGACACCCTCCCGCATGCAGATCACAGGAAAATTGTGCGCACTGCTCAATGTAAAAGAATCCCTGGTCGTACTTGATTCCCTGCACAGCAGCTTCGGCATGACCCAGGTCACAGGAACAGCGCGAATCTACGACACGGAAGACGGCAAGAAGACGACCGAGCGCCCGTACCTTTCCGCCCGTGGCATGCCCAAACCCAAAGAAGAAGGGGCGGCGTAAGCATGGCAGCGGCAAAGAAGGCAGCAGCAAAGGGAGTCCCGCGAGGGAAGTTCTTCAAGGTTGAGGGTAACAAGGTTACGACCACGAAGAAGTACTGCCCCCGCTGCGGACCTGGTGTGATGATGGCGGATCACAAGGACCGGGTCTCGTGCGGCAAGTGCGGATATACAGAATTCAAAAAATAAGGTCTGATGCCTGTTTTTGGGCAGATACTCGGTATTGAGGGAACCGCATGGAACCTCAGTGCCGCTCTTTTTGATCACGATCTTGTTGCGCTCGCTTCCCGACCGTACTCCCCGGCGCATGGGGGGATTCACCCGCGTGAGGCAGCCCAGCACCATGCGTCGGTAGTAAAGGAACTCATCTCGACCGTACTTTCAGATCCGGGTGCAGTCACGGGTATCGCGTTCTCGCAGGGTCCGGGGCTTGGTCCGTGCCTCAGAACGGTCGCAACTGCCGCACGGTCATTAGCGCTCGCGCTGGACGTGCCACTGATCGGCGTAAACCATTGCGTCGCCCATGTCGAGATCGGGTGCTGGGCGACAGGATGCCGGGACCCGATCGTGCTGTACGCGAGCGGTGCGAATACGCAGGTGATCGGGTACCTGAACAGCCGGTACCGGATCTTCGGAGAGACGCTGGATATCGGGATCGGCAACGCCCTTGACAAGTTCGCACGGGCAAAGGATCTCCCCCACCCGGGCGGTCCGCTCATCGAGCGGGAAGCACGAACGGGCACCTATTTTGAACTGCCGTACACGGTCAAAGGCATGGATCTTGCATTTTCGGGGCTCGTCTCTGCGGCGAAAGATGCGAAGCGCCCGCTCGCGGATGTCTGTTGCAGTCTCCAGGAGACAGCATTTGCGATGTGCGTTGAAGTGACCGAACGGGCGCTCTCGCTGACCGGCAAGGACGAGGTGCTCCTTGTTGGCGGGGTCGGAGCGAATGCCCGGTTGCAGGAGATGCTCAACCGGATGTGCGAGGACCGGGGGGCCCGGTTCTTTGTGCCCGACCGGAAATATCTTGGCGACAACGGCGCGATGATCGCGTATACCGGAAAACTGATGCTCGAAAGCGGGCAGTCGCTCCCGATCGATGCCTCGCGGATCAACCCCTCGTTCCGGTCGGATGAGGTGGAAGTGACGTGGAAAAAGGACGCTACCCCGAAAAAGACCCTCATCAGAAACGATTCAGGCACGAAACGGGGTGCAGAGGCAGTGATCACGTTCCGGGATGGCAGCGCCGCGAAGCGCCGGGTGTCCAAACGGTACCGGGTGCCGGCGCTGGATGAGCGGTTGATCACCGAACGGACCCGCGCAGAGGCTCGGTTGATCCTGATGGCGCGTAAAGCCGGCGTGCCGACGCCCATCATGAGCGAGATCACGCATGACACCATCGTCATGGAGCAGGTGCAGGGTACCCTCCTCACCGATGCGATCACCGAATCACACCTCCGGGAAGCGGGATCTGTGGTGGGCAGGCTTCATACAGCTGGCATCATGCACGGGGACCTGACGACCAGCAACATGATCCTGCGCGAAAAGGACGGGAAGTGCGTCCTGATCGACTTCGGGCTGAGCCAGGTGACGACCGAGATCGAGCAGCGGGGCGTGGATGTCCATGTCCTCTTCCAGACGCTGGAGAGCACGAATCCGGCAACGGCAGAAGCCCTCAAAGCCGCGTTTGTGGAGGGCTATGCTGAAACATTTACCGGAGCCAGTGACGTGGTCGCACGGGAGCACGAGATCGAACTCCGGGGGCGTTACCTGTGAAGCTCACCGTCGTGACTGGAAACGCGCATAAAGCCGTTGAGGTCGCCGCATTCTTTGGCAATGAGATCGAGGTGGTACATGTCGCGCTCGAGATCCCCGAATACCGTTCCGATGATGTCACCGAGATCGCCCGTGAGAAGGCACAGTATGCCTACGCGCACCTGTCGACACCGCTCATTGTCGATGATACCGCATTCTGCATCGACGCGCTGAACGGATTTCCCGGTCCCTATGCCGCATACGTGCTGGCGGCGATCGGGAACGCCGGTATCCTGAAACTGATGGACGGGGTCACGAACCGTAACGCTCATTTCACGACGGCGATTGCATATGCTGACAAGACAGGTATCCGGGTATTTCCCGGTACCCTGCACGGGCAGATCATTCCGGTCCCCCGGGGTACCGGGGGGTTCGGGTATGACCCGATCTTTGAGGTGGGTGGGCGGACGCTCGCCGAGTACCCGCTTGAGGAGAAGAGCCGTACGTCCCACCGGGCGCTCGCACTTGCCGCGTTCCGGGACTGGTTCGTTCACAAAAAAACGAGCTGACGTCGGGTTCACCCACATTCACGCGCCCGGATTCACACTGTCGCGGGGGGAGTGGAGCCGGGATCGGGATACAGGTTGCAACCGTCTCCCGGGCACGCGAAACTGTTAAGAGTGCCAAAAGCTTTGTTATAAGGGCAGACAGGAGAGTTCAATCATGGTAAAGTTTCCAGAAGCCGAAGCCCGTTTACTCAACGTGAAAATATGTATGCATTGCAACGCCCGCAATGCGATTCGTGCAACCACCTGCCGCAAGTGCGGCTACACGAATCTGCGCCCCAAGAACAAGGAGCGGAAGGCGTAAGCCTTATTTTTGCATACTCAATACTTTTTTTACGGGTTTACCGCACCCGCAGGAGATCCTGCAGTGCCGGTCAGACACAAAAGGGTTACAGGGTTTTATTCAGGCAGTGCCGGCGCAGGTCCGGTTATGCCGAGTAGTACGTGACACGTTTGCCTTTCTTTGCGTATTCACCGGCAAAGGTCTCGATGTTGCGCTTGTACCCGATCCGGTCCACGAACCCCAGTTCCCGCAGCCGTTCCCGTACCCGCATGACATCCGGTTCGTCTGCCCAGTCTTTCGTATAGACGTAGATCACTTTCCGGCTGTCCCGCGACGCCGGGTTGGGTTTTGCCGTCGAGACTTTTGCCGAGATCCCGAGCGTGAGTGCGACCGTGGCATCCCGGACCTTGATCCAGAGGGCATCGATCTGGTCCGGTTCCTGGAAGATCAACCACTTGCCGACAGCTTCATCCTCGATCGCTTCCGGTGCACTGCCCGGTGCATCCTGCACGATCCAGTACGTCTGCGTGGTCTTTGAGGGGGTCACGCTCTCCCCGGCGGCAATCATGGCGTAGATAGCGTCAAGACTCCCCAGACGTCCGAGCATCGCTTCTGCCAGTTGCGGGTATTCCTGCGAGAACTTGTCAAAGATTGCAGTAAGGTCTGCCAGAAAGTCGATACCGCCTTCGACGAGCGCGTAGAGGTACTTGCCCTGCAGGAGCAACTCCCGGTTCAGGAGATGCTCGAAGATGCCGTATGCTACGTCCGCCAGCGCTTCGGAATCGACTTGTGTCATATGTACCCGTCTGCCGTCAGGAAAAATAAGGTTTCCCTTTTATGTTTCTGCCGGTATCGTTTCGCGAAATCCCTGAACTGGCGGTTCCTGTCACACGCCATACCGGGTATCCGGTCGGGGTCTTGTCTATTGTCCGGTCAGGCATCCTGTCAGCTGCCCAGGTGTTTGCGAAAAGCAGCCTGCCGTGTTTCGCGGCGATGCCCTCCGGCTTTGAATCGACGCACTATCCCTCTCGTTTTTTGGGCAGTTCGAATGTTTTAAGAGCGTCCGAGTCGAAACTGTTGTAATTATGGAATGGAAACGTGACTGGGGTTTGACCAGCAGAGTATGGCTGACGATGTTTCTGTTATTCGTCGTCTATATCGTGTTTATCGCAATACTTTGGGCGATCGGCATACCGACAATGTTCCTCTTTGTCATCGCATTTGGCATGGCATTCATCCAGTACTTCTTCTCGGACAGACTGGTGCTCTGGACAACCGGCTCGCGGGTCATCGCAGACGATGAATATCCCGAGCTGCACCGGATGGTGGAGAGACTTGCCACGGAAGCAGGGATCCCCAAACCCCGTGTTGCCATTATGCAGAGTCCGGTACCCAATGCGTTTGCCACGGGACGGAGCCCGAAGCATGCGGTGGTCGCGTGCACGGATTCGATCATGCGCCTCTTAAACCGGGACGAACTGGAAGCGGTGCTCGCACACGAGCTTGCGCATGTGAAGAACCGGGACATCCTGACGATGACGGTCGCGAGTTTCATCGCGATGATTGCCTCGATCATCATGCAGAGTTTCCTGTGGGGTGCGATCTTCGGCAGGCGCGATGGCGAGGGTGCCGGGGCATGGATCATTGCCGGGATTGTTGCGGCAGTGGTCTGGTTCGTGGCGAACCTGCTCATGATGGCACTTTCCCGTTACCGTGAGTTTGCCGCAGACCGGGGTAGTGCCTATCTCACCCGGAACCCACGGGCGTTGATGTCGGCACTGAACAAGATCAGCGGCAGGATGACGGTTGTTCCACCGGAGGCAAAAGCGAAAGTCGAGGGGGCAAATGCCTTCTTCATCATCCCGGCGCTGTCGGGCAACACGTTTCTGGAACTCTTCTCCACCCACCCGGCGCTCGAGAAGCGGATCGCAAACCTCGAGAAGATCGAGGCAGA
>JAQTSH010000073.1 GCA_028711405.1 Methanoregula sp. | reverse complement strand
GATCCACCAGGTCGTCAACATGATAGTCCCGCAATGCCTGAGCCATGACCTCTGCGGTGAGATACCTGCCGGCAACTGCGCTCTCGACACTGATACCCCCGGTATCGACAACGATCAGGTAACAGTCAATATTGGCAGACTTGATATCTGATTCGACCGTGAAATAGGTCAGCGCATAGTTTGTCGTGATAAGAACCGGTGACATCCGGGTGGGAGAACCAAATGTTTTGACCCCGGCATCGACCGAGACCGGTTTGCGCGGGTCGGTGTAGCAGTTGAACCGCCAGATAAGCTGCGGGAGGAGCACCCAGCCTTCGAGACTATGCAGGATCAGGAGATCGGCATACCGGGAGATCAGCATCGATGCCATGCAGGCTTCCTTCCACTGGAGCACGTCAGTCGAGATCTCCGGGGAGAACCACGCGGTGATGGGCGTACCCAGCAGGGGAAAGCCCAACAACTCATCGTTCTTTTGGAACACCGCCCGGCGTACCTGCGAGAAGGTGTGGATCGTGGTTGCAAGACCGGGTTCCATGATGGTCCCCGGATCGAGCACGAGATCGGTGACGCCAT
The DNA here is from genome assembly GCA_028711405.1 of Methanoregula sp. Classification (GTDB taxonomy): domain Archaea; phylum Halobacteriota; class Methanomicrobia; order Methanomicrobiales; family Methanospirillaceae; genus Methanoregula. The sequence continues at coordinate 7,023 of JAQTSH010000073.1, read as the reverse complement.
ATTCCACGAGAGTTTTTGTAAGCGAACGCAGGAGGGCGATATCCTGCGGGGCGGACACGACGAGCGGACAGTGATACAGGAGCGCAAGGTCAGCCATCGCTTTCCAGTTGTCCCGCGTCGCCGCGTACAACAACGGACGGTTCTCTTTTACCGGGGCGATCCCGGCTGCCATGATGACCGGATCATATGCGCAGAGGATGAGCGGGAGATCCGTCTCACCGGCAACTGCTTTTATCGCAGCGGCAAAAGCAGCAGGATCGTTATTAGTCGACCGGATCGCAATCGCATCAACGGAGAGATTGCGACCAATATAATTATAGGAAAAATCCCGGATGGATCGTACCCGTGCAGCGCGTTCCTGTTCTGGCAGATCATCAGCGATATCGATCGCGATCGGTGCCGGGTTGTGATACGTGAATTCATGCCGCGAGAGCACATACTTCCCGCCAATCTTTATCGCCCGGCTGCCGATCCCGACTGTGACGGTCTTCACCGGCGGTGCCATGAGACTCGTGAGTTTTTCGCAGGCGCTCCTGTACTCCGTACCCGCAAGTGGCGGGCAATCGGCAATCGAGAGTTCGCCGTTCACCACCCGCGTGGCATATGCCATACAATTTGCCTCGCCACACTCGCGGCAGTTCGTCTTGGGGAGAAGTTTGTAGACGTCAATGGGGCTGATCTCCTTGATCGTTTTTTTGGGTTCAAAGCTGGTCATCGTATACTCCCGTCATATCTTCATCGTTGCCCAGTGTGTCAGGTGTTCAGGCAATGCGGTATCCGGTTGCATGAGCAGCTCGACCGTATCCTTCATCGTCCGGATGGCAGCGGGGTGCATCATCATGAAGAGATCCACACCCGCGAGGAGCAGCGTGAGCGCATTGATCGTCTCCCAGAGCGGACCCCGGAGTTCCTTTTGCCCATACCGTGGATCCATCTGCATCCATGCCTCCCGCGCCGCCCAGGCATTTGTTGAGGCGGAGATGGTCGGGTGCTGGAGTTCTGTATCACCCATCAGGGCAGCATACCGGGCTCGCTCGTGGATCGTGAAGGAATACTCAAGCCCGTACCCGAGCGCTACGGTCGTGAGATCCATCACAATATCCTCCGGAGGCAGGTACTGGTAGAGCCGGCGGTTCAGCTCCTTTGCCTTGTTCAGTTCGAGCCCGGTAAAACCGAGCACCGCATGACCGTGTTCCTTCGCTGCCATCGCCACACCCTCAAGCGTCTTTGCCTCGGTCATGTCAAGCGTCACCGAGTTTAAGAGCACCCGTTCACCAGCGGCAATCTCGGCGACTTTCGTGAACACCTTCGCGTCCTTGTGCGGATCCCCGCAACCGCCGATGATGAGCGGGACGTCGACCGCCTGGAGCACCTCTTCGACCGTCCGGGCAGCATCCCGTGGCGACGTGTCTTTGATGAGCGGATCGGTCGACATGAGGTGAATGGAGACCATGTCAGCGCCGAACTTGTTCACATTCAACCGCGCCCATTCCGCCGGATCCCCGATCACCTCCAGGAGACCGGATTTCAATACTTTCGGCAGTTGGACTTCCATATCGAACACGTCAAGCGCGAAGACCGGCGGGTGAGCGGGAGGCTTGTTCGTATAGACAAAGGGCGGCGCATCAGCACCCCCGATGACAAGGCTTTTACCCCGGGTGCCCCCCTCCGCTCGTGTCGCACCGAGCCGGACCTCCAGAATGCGCCCGACAAACTCCTCAGTCGGGGGTTCGAATGTCTGCGGTATTAAAAACTGGGGTCTTACCTTCTCCGGTTCAGGAGCACACGCGGAACCGTGCGTAGTTCCTGTGGGAATCCAGAATTCGAGATCCCCGATCTCCATCGCGAAATTATCGAGTTCGAGTTTGTCAACTCCGGAGAGGAGCGAGAGCAGGCTCGGCAGGGAGTCACGACCGTTCTTTTCGTTGTGTTGATCATTTTTCTTGTCGGTCATCTCATTCCCCCCTGCCCGGTCTCTTTGGTTTTATCGGCACAATCGTCACCTTATCTGCATAGATCCGCGCATTCTTGAGAATGATCTTGAAGCCCCCTGCCTGGAAGGGAAATTCACCGGCAGAGAAGACCGGGCTTGCACCCAGCGCATCTTTCACCGTCCCCGCCTCTTCGGGTTTCCACCGTGCGATCACCGGGTGGGATGCTTTGGTAAGGAACGTGACAAGATCGCTTATTGTCGTCACATCTTTTTCTGTCGCAATCTTTTCGATCAGGTCACCGGGAATGAACTCCCGCAGTTGCTCTTTTAAATCGGCTGGCATCCAGACGATCCGTTCGTACCCACCATCCGCAGCGATGAATTTCGGGGAACGCATGTACTCGAGGGATATCCCGTGAAACCCGTCCACCTGCCTGCCACCTGCGGTCGAATCCGCCATCGTTGAGAATGGCAGACCGTTGACGGTCACGTTCCGGTACCCCCGCATCACGATGCCGAATCCTTCTACTTCAGGGATATAAAACGCAATTCCCTCAAAGCACCCGCAGGAGGTATGCGGGTACGTGAATGCACTGTACAGGTAGACCCGGCTCACCTGCCCGAGGGAACGTTTCTTCGCGCTCTCGTTGATGCCGGTATATTCTCCCCGCACCGTATCGAGGCAGTCACCTTTCTCGATGGGAAAAATGGGACCTTTCGGGTCGATCCGTGCCGCTGCCCTGCCGTCAAACCAGGAGATCGCCCCGCAGTTCGCGTACCGCTGTGGGGTGATCACACAGACATGGCTTGGCGCAAATGACTGGCAGAGTGCACACCCGTAAAAGAGATCCACATCCCCATCCGTCAACCCCCGTGCCCGTGCGTCACGGGCTTCGTACGCGTGTCGCGCTTCCGCATAGACTGCCGGGATCTTTTCCGGGTCCGTGAAGAAGGTGATCTGCATCCGTTCGATAATCGGGAGTTCATTCTTTAGGAGGCGCATAAGGACGCGACCAAAATAGGCAAGCGTCGTGAACCCTTTGTTGTACGCTTTCCGGGAGAGCCGGACCCAGATATCGTACCGCTGGTTCAAGTGCATGAACCCTTCAAGATAATTTGCGTATTCGTGAATGCGGCGTTCGATCACGCCCTCGATATCCTCTTCCAGCTGGGCTCCCGCGATCTCGATCAAGATGCCCAGCGGATATTTTTTGCCGGGTTCCATATCTGAAATATCCGGACCGATGACCGTGATCGCGTCATCCTGCACGACATCGAGAGACCGGACTTTGACCAGTTCAAACTTCTCCTTGATCTCCGGACCCCCCATTTCCACGTACATGTCATTTTTCCGGATCCGTTCTCCGGCATGCACAAGCCCGACTTCCACCGGGATATCGTCAAACATGCGTTTATCCCTCCAGGTTCTCGATGATCGCTTTTAAGTTCTCCAGCCAGTCCTTGACCGAGATATTCGCAAACGACCAGTGCGCATGGGGCTGGTACGTGTTGTCGAGCGTCATGGTCTTGATATGCGGGGCAAAATGTTTGAGCCCGGAGAGGATCGTCCACTCCATGTAATACGGGAGCCCGGCAAAGATCGCGAGATCGTAGGGCTCTTTGCCGTCCAGCCCTTTCCAGGTCGGATCGCACAACCGCTGACCGATATCCACTGCCGGCATGATCCCTCCCTCGCGGTATCCTCTCTTTTGCAGTTCCCGGTTTGTGTTCCCGGTGCCGATGATGGGGATATGTCCTTTCTGGGCGAGGAGGAGCAGGTAATCGATCATTTTGTGGTCATCCAGATCGATCGCTGCTGCGAGGTGCCCGATGATGAGCACCGGGTGTTTCGCCCGTTGGATCATCGCGTCGGCGACCTCAGGCTTGATGATGACCGAGGCGCGTTTTGGTCCGGCGATCTCGGCAGTCTGCCATGGCTCAATGGCGGTCATTGCGATCACTGCTCCTGTTTTTTGATCTGCCACAATAACAGGGTGGGATCCGGGATCGTGTTCTCCACCCAGTCATGGGCATGCAATTGCCTGGTAATCTCTTCTTTTTCCGTGATGGGGACGTCAGTCATCGTACGGACGTAGCGGTAAATATCGTCGGGAATTGTGCCCAGCAGGCGTTTGTGCAGGTCAATATAATGGGTGAGTTTGATCGCCCTGCCTTTGCCGGTGTCATTGGGTCTCATGCAGAGTTTTGCGATCATCACCATCGCTTCCTCTTTTGTCTCGGCACTGAAGAACAGGTGTTCCGGCACCGGACCAACATAGACCTCATTCCCGGTCCGCCGGTCATGCACGTACCAGTCCTCATCCCTGTCCGCCCTGCCCAGAAGCATGCGCCGGTATTTTGTGCCGTGCGGACCGACCACGACCGGAATACCCAGTCGCCAGAAACCGCTTGCGATCGCGGCAGCTTTCTGGGACATCGCGCCCCATGCGACCCCAACTGCACCGACACGGTTGTAGACATAATCGGCAATCTCTTCATAATTTCCCCTGAGGTTGCGCCGGGCAAAGATGGATGCGATCTTTATTGCCGCGCCGGCAATATGGGCGTTCGCCACACACGACCCGACATTCACGATCCCCCCGGCATCGAAACTGCCCGGGTACTGCTCGTAGGGGGTCTTGCCCTCCTCGTCCCGGTACATGCCAATGGAGATTGCAGAACAGCCGGAGGTGCAGACAATGTACCGGCGTTTTGCGAACTCCACACACATCTCGGCAACCTCCTTTCCACCTTTCGGATAATTTGCGCAGCCGACAAATGCGACGACACCGGGAATCTCTCCAAGGACGAGCGGTCCGCCAACCTTACGGATCTCCACATCCTGGATGGCACCTCTCCCGGTACGGCAACGGAACTTCTCCTCACCCATCGTCCGTGATGCCGCCGATATGATGATCGTATGGATAGGAATATTCTGCGGGCACGCCTGTTCGCACCTGCCGCACCCGACACACACTTCATACATGTCGCTTGCCATCGTGGTGTTGCCCTTGGTTGCCGCCTTCATACTCTCCGGTATATGGAGATCGTTGGGGCATGCCCGACGGCACTGTTTGCACTGCGTGCAGTTCCGGGCGAGTTCGATGATCTCTTTTGTGCTAAGGAGCGATCCGACTTTTCTCCGTTCCGGAGCCACTTCCCGCGCTACCCGGACGGTGACCTCCCCGACTTTTGCCGGATCAAGGATGAGGACGCCGGGCATCTTCCCCGATACCAGGTCGCGGACGATCGCATCCGCCGGATCCTGTGTCCGGTTCGGCAGACCCATGCAGTTCTTCTCCGATGTTGCGATAAACGGGGCATGGATCTTCTCTGCTTCGTACAGTGCATCGGTACGGATACACTGTTCATCGACGACGATCACATCCGGTATCCCGCTGCGGATATACCGGAGCTGCCACGAAATTGGTCCGATGATCTTTGCGTTTGCCGTGTACCGGGTCACGTCGATTGCTGTGCAGCAGATCCCGGTCACGGTCACCTCATCGGTCAGCCGGTGTGCTGCGAGGTAATCGACAATGCTTATTGCCGGTGGGACGTTGTGCCCGATGATCAGAATGACCGGTTTTGTCGTGTCAACGGTTGCCATGCCGAGATCGACGAGCGGGGCGTCCGGGTCGGCTTTCGGATACCCAAATGCGGAGATCTGGGCGATATCGGCTACTTCCATCCCGACCTGGTCGATCATGCCTGCATGGAGCACCTTGGATTCGAGATCGAGGTTGTCTCCCTCCTGCCCGGTATGGACCGATGAGAGCAGGCAGGTGACCTGGCTTTCAAGATACTCCAGCACGCCTTCGAGGTCGCCGAGTTTTTCCGGTTTGATCCCGCAGACGAGCCGGATGACCGGTGCCTCGACCTCCACAGCGAGACCCCCCGGGTCGAGAGGGAACCCGGCGCCATATTTCCTTATGGCGCATTCGACCAGTTCGTGCGCGTGGCTGACGTGCGTAGCGGCACCGATGCAGGTGGCAAGGAGCACCATGCGGGATTGCTGCGCGCCTATCGTGATCCCGCACGCGCCCCGTTTTGTGCCGGTGAGATCGCATTTCCCGTAGGTGCAGAGACAGCAAAGATCACAGAACGGCAGGTAGAATGGGGGATAACGTTTGAGAAGTTGCCGGTCCCAGTTCCGGAGTGCGATGATAGAGGGGAAAGGCGTCGGACCCTGTGGCTCAGACCAACGCTCTTCAGATAATTTTCCGATAGAAAGTTCCAGGTCTTTAATAAATCCAATATCCGATTGCAGTTCTTTAAACCTGATGTTGATGCCCTTACCCGTCAATCTCTCCACGCCCGGATTTAATGTAGTGTATATTGATAACATTCATAAGGTTAACCCACCGGGTTTTCCCGCGGGAAAATCCGGGTTCGTATACCCTTTTATCCCGGTGATGGTGCGGGTGCCTAATGTTTCTGTATACGATATGCTCCTGGCATAGACATGTCACGAGCCCGAACCGGAAAATTCAGGGAAGATTGTAGGCGCGGTTTCGCACAGGGATCTGTCCGCTGCCAGCGTATCAGAAAAGTTTTCGAACTTCCGTTCTGTCAGACTGCGCAACGTAGGTCATTTCCCGCCATAGCCTGCCCGCTCCATCAGCTGCACGACCGAACGGTATGCCGGCGCATCTGCGGGGATGTCAAGGAGAGATCGCCCGGCGATCACCGAATCTTGCACGAGCGGATCAAACGCGATCCGCCCGAGGTACTGCTGCGAGGTCTCTCTTATAACGGTCTGTTCGAGCGCATCCGTGAACTGGCAACCGCCTACAAGGTAAACATTGTTAAATGTGATCCCTACATCCCGGATGATCCGGTACGCTCGTTTCACATGCTCGAAGGATTTGTTGGACGCTCCCATGATGTCGAAGATGTCATCCACGCGGTTCGTGATCTTCCGGTTCAGGTGTTCGAGTCCCGCGGGGGAATCGATGAGCACGTACCGGTAATTCTTTGTGAGGGAGAGAAGAGCGCCTTTGAGTGCTGCGTCCGGGAGGCAGTAACACCCTTCGATCCATTTGGTGCCAACCGCTACAAAATCGAACGTGTCGCCTTCATAGAGTCCC
>JAQTSH010000072.1 GCA_028711405.1 Methanoregula sp. | reverse complement strand
AAAAATCCTATTTCAGATTTCGATACATTCTTCTCTCAAAAAAGGGGAATCTCTTGATCAGCACCATGGCAGTAAAGGAAGACCGGTACACCACAATCCGGGAATTTCTCCAGGAAATCTACCCTGAAGCGGTGTCCATCTCGCTCATCGCCCGCAAACTGGAGATGAACCGGGGGGCTGTGGCAAAATATCTCGAGGTCCTCCAATCGCAGGGACACGTCGTGATGAAGCCGTTCGGCAAAGCCAAGTTATTCACATCTGCGAAGAACGTGCCGTTCGATGATCTCTTCGATTATCTCTCCGATGCGATCCTCATCCTCGATGCCGACCTTCACGTCCTGATGGTCAATAAAAGTTTCATGAATTCGTTTGACATCCGCAAGGACCGGAACCTTATCGGTACCGAACTTTCCCGCCTCAACCTGCCCTTTTTCGATAACCCGACAGTCCAGGAAAATATTACCCGCATCATCCAGTCGCAGACATTCATCAACGAGATGCTCCTGATTGAACGCGGTACCGAACGGATTTTTCTTACCGAGTTTGTCTCGACCGTCATCCCCTCCCTTGCATTTACCGGAAAACCGGGGATCATGATCAGTCTCCGCGATATCACCACGTGGAAGAAAACAGAGGAGGCATTGAAGAACAGCGAACGGAAGATCCGTACACTGTTTGAAGAAGTCCCCAGCGGCATCTTCCTTTTCCATGAAGACGGCACGATCCTCAACGCGAACCGGGCATCTCTCGATATCCTCGGACTGACACGGTTCACGGATCTCGCGGATCTCCGGCTTTACGATATTATGTGTTCAAAAAACACGATCCAGGACCTCATTCAGAAGGGGAAAATTGCCGAACTAACCCTGTCATGTAATTTTGACCAGCTGAAATCGGAGGCACTGGTAACAACAAAGAAGACCGGGGTCGCGTATTTCCAGATCGTATTTGCACCGGTCACCGGCAGTGAGGGAAACACGCCAAAAGAGTACTTCATCCTCTTCCTCGATATTACAGCAAAAAAACTGGCGGAAAAGCAACTCAAGGAGCGGTACCGGGGTATCGTCTCCAATCTCCCCGGCATCGTGTACCAGTTCTATGCCCGGGACACCGGTGAATGGGGCGCGTATTATGTCAACGAGCGCACAGAGGAAATTTACGGTGTTCCCGCCGAACCGCTGGATACCTGGTTCGACCGGTTCGGCGACTGCATCGCGCCGGAAGACCGTACACGGTGGGGGACATCAATCGAGGACGTGATCCAGAGCGTTGCTCCCTGGGAGTTCGAAGGCAGGTTCATACGCCCGACCGGCGGGGAGATGTATGTCCGCGGGATCTCGCAGCCGGTCCGGCAGAAGAACGAGACGGTCTGGAACGGCATCTTTCTCGACATCACCGACCGCCGTCGGGCGGAGGAGGCATCGCGCCGGAGCGAGGACCGGCTCCGGGGGATTACCAGTAACCTGCCGGGAATTGTATACCAGTTCTATGCCCGGGATTCCGGGGAATGGGGTATGCACTACGTCGATGATCGTTCCAGCGAAGTCTACGGACTGGACCCGGACCCGCTCGACACCTGGATCCAGCGGTACGGTGCCTGTATTGCACCTGAAGATCGCGAGCGCTGGACCCTGTCGATCGAAGATGTGATCCGCCGGGTGGTCCCGTGGGAGTTCGAGGGCAGATTCATCAGACCTGACAGGGAAGAGATGTTTATCCGTGTCCTCTCGCAACCGGTCCGTCTGAAGACCGAGACGGTCTGGAATGGTATTATTCTCGATATCACGGACAGGAAACGTGCGGAGGAAGCGTTAAGGCGTACCGAGTTCAAGGAAGTGCGGTACCACTCGTTCTTTGAAAATACCTGCAACGGCGTCCTGATCTACGAACCGGTCGGAAACGGTGAGGATTACATCATCAAGGATGTCAACAAGGTGACTGCTGCACTCCTGAAAATGACTAAGGAAGATCTGGTAGGGAACCGGCTTTTCGAAGAGTTCCCGGAGCTGCCGGATCCTGAAGTACATGACCTTCTCCTGCGGGTACTGATAACAGATAAACCGGAGTTCGTTCCTCCGCTCAAGTACCGCAACCGCGAGGATTTTCCCTGGATTTCACATTATGTTTTCAAACTACCTTCGGGGGAAATTGCTTCATTCATGGTGGATGTCACAGATGCGGTGAACGAGGGCAGGGATCTGAGAGAGCAAGCCTGTTTCCGGTAATTGCCGGATATCTTCCCTACCGGGCGCATGATCCCGCGCTCCTGCCGGATTCACCAGGAGATTTTCGTATCCAGCTGGTACCTGGTTGTTTCAATGGCGAGCAATGATGCGCTGCCCGGAATTTTTGGATGTTCCCACAGTATCGTCGTGATTTTCCGGCTCGGGGGTACCGGGTCAATGGCGAGCAATAAAAAATATCTTTAATCCTGCATTGGGACACTGTTGTCATGTGGAAAAGAATTCCACGAAAAACCGGAACTGAGCGGGTCTTCACGGGCGAGACCAGCCGGGTTCACACCACCACAAAAAAGGCAGCAACTTTCGACAGCATCGCCTCATGGCTGGTGAACCTGGCAGATAACCCTGATCGGGATGGACTGATCAGGTACATCAGGTTTTGGATTGCCAGCAATATATATCGTCCGTGACCTCCCCCTATGACCGGTCCGAGGCAGATTATCATGGAAACAAAGATTGGATATTTCGCATCGATCGAGCAGTACAAGCCGATGGATGCACTGGAACAGTCCGTGCGGGCAGAGAAGACCGGCTTTGACTCGATCTGGGTCGACGACCACTTCCACCCGTGGTACCACACCGATGCCCAGGTAGGACAGGCATGGGCATGGATGGGCGCGACCCTCCAGGCAACAAAGAAGGTGTTCGTCTCGACCTGTATCACCTGCCCAATCCTCCGGTACAACCCGGGTGTCGTTGCGCAGACATTTGCGACCCTCCGCCAGATGTACCCGAAGCGTGTCGGGATCGCGGTCGGTGCGGGCGAAGCCTTAAACGAAGTGCCGGTGACCGGCAAGTGGCCGAGCGTTCCCGAGCGCCAGGACATGACGGTCGAGGCAATCGATGTCATGAGAAAACTCTGGGAGAGCAAGGCACCGGTCTCCTTCAAGGGAAAATATTTCACTCTCGAAAAGGCGTTCCTGTACACCAAGCCTGACGACGAGGTTCCGCTCTACTTCAGCGGTATGGGTCCCAAGGGTGCAGGGCTCGCCGGCAAGTACGGTGACCACCTCATGACGGTATCTGCCGACCCCGACACCTTAAAGAAAGTCACCATCCCCAAGTTCGAGGAGGGTGCAAAGTCAGCGGGCAAGGACCCCAAGAAGATGGAACGCGCCATGCTCATCTGGTACTCGATCGACGCCGATTTCGACAAGGCTGTCGAGGGCAACCGGTTCTGGGCAGGCTGCCTGGTGCCGTCCATGTTCAAGTACCGTGTCAGTGATGCGCCCGAGGTCGAGCTGCATGCAAACATGGTTGGCACGGACATGATGAAGAAGAACTTTATATGCGCAACCGATGCGGAAGGCTTAATCAAGGAAATCGAACGGTTCAAGAAGGCAGGTATCACACACTTCTGTCTCGGGAACTCAAGCCCGAACGTGAACTACGGTATCGATGTGTTTAAGGATGTAATCCCGCACGTCAGATAATTTCCGGGACAGATGATCCCTTCACACCTTTTTAGTCGATACAATCTACGGAGACAGACAATGGAACCAAACAAAATGGCGGAGATATTCGAACAGGGCAGCGTGTTTTTACCTCACCTTGAGATCGAAGCCGTGGCAAAACCCTGGTACTCGCACCCGGCGTCAAAAGGCGTATTCTTAAAAGACCTGGTGACCGGGAAAGAAACCAACGGGAAATTCAGTTACCACCTTGTCAGGGTATGGAAAGACTGCGAGGTCCCGGATCATGACCACGAGACCCAGTGGGAGTGGAACCTGGTCACCAGCGGGAAAGGGTCATTTGTCATCGGGGACAAGGAGGTTACGATAGCGCCCGGACAGACGTTCGTAACACCCCCGAAGAACCATCATACGGTGAGTGCGGGTCACGAGGACCTTTCGCTCCTGGCACTCTTTGTCCCGGCACTGGTCTGATGGGTTACGGAACTGATCCGATCTCATACGGATCCTTTTTGCATGCCGGAAAGGAAACAGCCCGTACCGTGGAGCAGCACAAAGAGGAGACAATGAGCGAGAAGTTCCTTTAATTCGAGGTGTTTTATCATTTCAACTCACGTTAACGGAAAGATCAGGGGTGCGATCATGTTGTACGCGCTCTCGACCTGCCAGTGGTGCGAGAAGACCAAGGCGCTGCTGGAGGATCTCGGTGTTGCATTCGATTACGATTACGTCGATTTGCTTGAAAAAAAAGAGCAGGAAGCGGCGTTGGACACCATAGAGAAATGGAACCGGAGCGGAATGTTTCCTACGCTTATCCTCGATAACAAACGTGCAATCATGGGATTTTGTGAGCGGGAGATCCGCGATGCGTTGAACGAGTGAACGCAACGGGTCCTGCTGAAAAAGGCATCGACACGGTTCAGGGAATCGGGATAAAGACGTGCTCATGGGGGGTTTGCCACAGGAACTAATGGATACAAGAGATCCATAGCAGGGAGTTCCCCTATGGATACCCCGTGAGGCACCCCAAAAGAAGGTTCCCCGTACGGGATGCTCCCCGTATTACTCCACATGTGCTGCCAGTCTCTGGAGACATCATCGTTTCCTACTACGTTTTAGCAGATTGCGGATTTTGTTCTTCTCCGCACGAGCAGCATCGATAAACTGCCGGAAACCGGAGTCCTTCGGATCGATCCGGCACGCCTCCTCGTAACAGGAGATCGCCTTGTCATACTGCTTAAGAAAGTCATACACCTGCCCTTTGCCGACCCATGCCAGGGCATAGGCAGGATCCAGGGCTAACACGGTGTCGTACGCCTCCAGGGCTTTTTTAAACCAGCGCAGGTTGGCAAACATCGTCGCTTTGTAGTACCAGGCATTGACATGCCCCGGACGCAGGGCGATCACGACATCGAACGCCTTGACCGCTTTGACATAGTGCCTCTGGTGCGCGTAGATGCACGCGATGTTGAAGAGGGCATAAGATTCACCGGGTTGCAGTGCCAGCAGGTGATCGTAAGCGTCAAGGGCTTCGCGGTATTCGCCAATCTCGGCGAGGGCACGGGCTTTGTGGCTCCAGGCATCGGCATCGTCGAAGTTGACAAGAAGTACCCGACTGAACTCCGGCACCGCTTCCGCATACCTTCCAAGACCCGACAAGGCGAGCCCTTTGTTGAACCGGGCACGGACATACTTCGGGTCGAGGGCGATTGCCGTGTTGAACTGGGCGAGCGCCTCTTCGTGCCTGCCGAGACGTTCCAGCAGCTGACCCTTGTTGTTCCATGACGCTTTGAACTTCGGGTCTAACGCGATCGCGTGATCGTAGGATGCTATGGCTTCGTCGTCCAGGAACAGTTTCGAGAGCGCGTTTCCCCGGTTGGACCACGCCTCCGCAAAATCGGGTTTCTTCGCAATCGCGGTATCGAATGCCTTCAGCGCTTGCTGGTATCTCCCGCAGCTCGCGAGCAGGCAGCCTTTATTGTACCAGATGCCGGGGTTCTCCGGGCTGATGTGCGTCGCTTTATTATAGGCTTTAAGGGCTTCGTCTACCCGTTCCAGCCGGCTGAGGACGAATGCCTTGTCTGCCCAGGCAACGGCGTTCTCCGGGTCAAGTGCAATCGACCGGTCGTAGGTTTCGAGGGATTCTTCGAGCCGGTCCAGCATGAACAGGCAGAAGGCTTTCTGTTTCCATGACGGCGCATAGTCCGGGTTGATCTCAAGCGACCGGGTAAATGCTTCGAGCGCTCCGTGATAATTGTTGTAACTCAGGTAGATAGTACCGAGACCGCTCCATGCGGCATCGAGAACCGGGTTAAGGGATATCGCCCGGTTGAATGCTTTCTCCGCTTCCGTCTTCCGTCCGAGTTCGAGAAGTGCCGTGCCCTGCATGCACAGGTAGATGGCATCGCGGGGTTTGATGGCAAGGGCTTTGTTGAGGGCTTCGAGCGCGTCCTTTGTCCGGTTCAGGTTTATAAGAGCGGATCCCCGGAGGAACCAGGCAAGATCAGACTTCGGGTTTTCTGCGAGGATGGTATCGCAGAGTGCCAGACCTTCTTCGTTCCTGCCATCGTCAATCAGTCCGGCGCACGTTTCCAGCAGTTCGGGTATGTTCATACATGTGTCTCCTTTTTGGTGTTCACCTGTCGCACGGCACCAGATCCCCTGTGTCAACGAACGGGGATACGGGGGGTCCGGCTCCGTCTTTTGTGACCATCTACCCCCAACGGCGGATCGCGTGGGTATGACGGGCGGAGCATCACCTGTGTTTTTTCAGGGATCCCCCCGTAGTCTTTTCACGGGTATGCCGTGCGGGGTAGATCCCTTTTTTCAACTGCTGTACCGTCCGACTACCATGCTGAAGCCGGATCGATTCTTCGTAACAGAAGGCTGCCTTGTCGAACTCCTGGAGTTCTTCAAACAGGTGCGCCTTGTGGTTCCATGCCGGGATATAGGCAGGATTTGCTGATAATGCTCGATCAAAGGCAGCCATGGCTTCATCGGTTTTGCCCAGTTTTACCAGCAATTCTCCGATACTGCACCATGCGTCTGGAGCTGCCGGACCGAGCGCCAGCACTTTTTCATATGCCATTAGTGCCTTCCCGTATTCTTCAAGTCGTACGAATGCAGAACCTTTGTTGAACCATGCATCAATGTCGTCTGGCTTGATTGCCAACAGGTGATCATACGCATCGATGGCTTCCGTATACCGTTCGAGAATTGCCAGGGTATTGCCTTTATTGAACCATGCATCGACATACTCCGGGTCACGAATGACGGCATTGTCAAAGGCACACAGCGCGTCCTGCAATCGTTTCATACGAACGAGCGTCAACCCTTTATTGAAGGAGGCTATGGCAAATCCCGAGTCGAGAGTAGCTGCCTTGTCGAAGGCTGCGAGCGCATCAGTGTCCCTGCCGAGATGAGCGAATATCTGCCCCTGGGTGTTCCACGCCAGCGCATCGGATGGATCGAGCGAGATCGCGTGATCTATCGATTTTTGTGCTTCGTTGGTTCTGCCCAGTTGTAAGAGTGCGGTGCTTTTGTAGATCCAGCTACTGGTTTTTCCGGGCGCGAGTGTGACTGCTTTTTCGAATGCTGCAAGGGCTTGTCCGTGCCTGCCGAGCCGGGTCAGTACCTGACCTTTATGAATCCAGAGGTCCGGTCTTTCCGGGTCGATTTTTAGTGCCCGGTCGATGGCTGTGACGGCTTCATCATACCTGCCCAGGGAATCGAGGATGAATCCTTTCTTGTTCCAGGCACTTGCATCGTCAGGTTGTAGTTTTACTGCCCGGTCGGAGGCTTCGAGCGCTTCAGCGTTTCTTTTGAGGTGGATGAGCACGAAGCCTTTGTTGCTCCACGCCATGGCTGATGCCGGGGTGAGCGCAATCTCCTGGTTGATGGCTGCAAGGGCTTCGTCCCACCTCCCAAGGAACATGAGTGCCTGACTCCTGATGTTCCAAAGAACGGAGTCCACAGGGTCGAGGGTTTGTGCCA
>JAQTSH010000071.1:2593-7737 GCA_028711405.1 Methanoregula sp. | reverse complement strand
GTTACAGCCTTCGTCAAACTTCGCCTCCCGCGTACCGACGGTTTCGGGTTACAGGTGACGCCGAACCACCCGGGCTAGTCCCCATATACCTTTGTGCACCAGTCAATAAAGTCTTTTTACCGAGAGGCGTGCCAGACACATCGGGAATGGAGCAGACCGGTTCAGGGAATGAAGACCTCGCCCCCGACGGTTTTCTGCCATTCACGCCGGATCTTTTCCGTCGCCGGCAGATCCGCCTTATTGAAGAGATCGATCGCCGTCACCGGGGACATGCCCGGTGATAACACCGTATGGAGCTGCCGAAAATCTCCCTGGTAGATCTCCACGATCTGTGTCCCATGGGTCTCTGCAATCAGGATAGGATCGCGGGTCACCGGATGTTTCTCCATATCCTGGAGTTGCTCGTAGATCTTCACCCGTTCGATCTGCAGGTAGGCTCGGTTCACTTCGAGATTGAACGCAGACCAGAACGCCGAGGCATACCATGCGTCGTTCATAACCACATGGGGCACTCCCATGCACGCAGCGGCAAGCCCCAGTGTCCCCACACCGGAACAGGCGTCCACAAAGCAGGGAACCGGGGGATTGCCCACATGTTTTTCCACGGCACGGATCTTCGGGTACCCGGGTCTCGGGAACTCGATATGGATCCGGGACTGCTGCTTGTAGATGACAAGGGGACCGGACCGGAGCGGGAACACATCCGCCCGCACGTCACACCCCGCCAGGAGCTCATACACCTGGGGCACCGATTGTAAATCCGGGCTCGCGATACCCGGCGTAAACTCACCGGTCTTGACCACCCCTTTGAGTTCCGGGACTTCAGCGACGAGACGCTGAGCGGTCTTCTTTGTGACGCGACGGGAGAGGAGCAGGAGAGAGTCGGCGGGAAGGAAGGGAGGACGATCCATCACAAAACCCGGGTGGACGAGCGGCGTCCCGACGGCAATCAGTGGATCGGAGGCAACGAGATCGCCCTCCTCGACCATGATGACATACAGGTGGGCAAAGACCTCATCGATGAACCGTTTCCCGCAGGAGCACGGGGGGGCATACTCCCTCGACGGGAGGGGTGCACGTTTCTCAAGCACCCGCAGACTACAGTCCGGGCAGGGGAGAAAGACGGTGGGGAGCGTGGCGAGAATTTCCGGGGCGGACCGGACACAATCCTTCCCGCAGACAGGACAGTTCATGTTGCTTCGTATGACCGTCCCGTCATAGAAACATTTCCAAACAGTCCTCGCGCAGACTATCTGAAAAAAATAAAAAAATGCGAGTGGGCCTGATGCGATTCGAACGCATGACCGCCCGGTTATGAGCCGGGCGCTCTAACCGGACTGAGCTACAGGCCCAAAAACGCCGCCAACAGGACTCGAACCTGTGACATGCTGGTTAACAGCCAGCCACTCTACCAACTGAGTTATGGCGGCACAATTGCTGTGCCTTAATAGATTCTTTCCGAGGCTTCTTAAAGCTAGCTATGAGGGGGACAGCCGGTATTTTCGGCGGAAAAATGCGGAGAAGTGGGATCAGGACTTTTTCATCGCGTCCAAAAGACTGGTGAGTTCATCGATGTCTTCGTTCAAGTGCGCGAACAGTTCAATCGTCTGCGCCGTGGCGACGGCACCGTCCGGGGAGGCACGGATATAGTCCAGTTGCTCAAGGATGTGGAGCGAATACCGGATCCGGTGGGAAGGGAGATCGAGCAGCTCGGCAAGTTTCATGATCCCGATGGGCTGGTGTTCAGCCACCGCCCGTGCTACCACGATATGCCGGCTCAACAGTTCGATCTCGTCTTTCATCTTCTTTAACATGCTATCAGCGCGTACCGGTGTGACCTGAGCTCATTTTGTACTCTTCTCTTCAGTAATCGTATCTTCTGTACTTTTCTCTGTCCCTGATTGCGCTTCAAGCCATGCCTTTGTCGCGCGGTAATTCCGCCGGAACCGGATCGCGAGGAGCAACGCCAGGAGCGGCATGGCAATGATGGTCGGGAGCTTGTATGGGGCTGGCACGAGAAACAAGGAAATTACTGACACGGCGACCAGAAGGATAATGATATTGAGCTGGATCGCAAGCCAGTAAAATTTCTTTTTCAATTGGAATTTTGTCGGTTCATCCATTACTCGTATGTCAGCGTCAAAATAAAAGTACTTGACGTTTCAGCGCACATAGGATATAGAATGCATGCATTGGATTTGGCTTTAAAAAATTCCGGCGCGGATGCCTTTGTGCTCTACGCCTCTTCAGACGATGCTGATATGCGATACCTCTCCCGGTTTGTCGTCCATGACCCGTTTGTTTTTTTCAAAAAGCAGGGTCAGCGGGGAACGATCATCATCTCCCAGATGGAGGCGGAGCGCGCTTCGCGTGAGTCGATTGCGGCAGTGATGACGCGCACCCAGGCAGGACTTCCGGATATCATGAAAAAAGAGAAGAATCCCTGGAAAGCACTCGCACAGATGATCACGGGGCAGGCAGGAAAGACGCTTTTGGTCTCTCAAAACCTTCCTGCCGCGCTCGTCCGCGCTCTCGAAGAGCATGCCCGCGTCCTTGTGGATGAAGGCACAGTGGAACAGATGCGGGAGATCAAAACCCCGGAGGAGATCACGTGGATGCAGAACGTCCAGACGCATACCGATGAAGCGATGGCACTCGCCTGCTCGCTCATTCACAAAGCAACGGTCAAAAAAGGACTGCTCTACCACGCGGGCGCACCCCTGACTTCGGAATACGTGCGGACGGCAGTGCACAAACAGCTGATGGACCGGGGGTGCCGCGCGGTCGAGACGATCGTCTCCTGCGGGGAGGACACTGCACTTCCGCACGCGATCGGGGCAGGGCAGTTGCTCGAGTGCGAACCGATCGTGATCGATATGTTCCCGAAGGATGAAGCGACGGGATATTTCACGGACATGTCCCGCACCGTCTCAAAAGGTGATCCGGATCCGGAGATCTTTGATATGTATGAAGCGGTGCTCGACGCGAAATCCTTTGTCACCCCGCTTGTCAAGGCACGGGTCACAGGAGCTGATATGTACCATGCGGTCGTGGACTTCTTTTCCGAGCGCGGGTACGAGAGCGGCACCCGGGGGTTTGTCCATAACCTCGGGCACGGCGTCGGGTTGCAGGTGCACGAACTCCCCACGGTCGGGGCGACGGGCACCGCACTGCGTGCAAACCACGTCATCACCATCGAGCCGGGGCTCTACGATGCCGGAATCGGCGGCGTGAGACTGGAGGACACGGGGGTTGTCACCGGCAAAGGATTTTCCAGTTTTACCCGGTATCCGGAGGAACTCGTCCTATGAATGACGAGATCTTCACGCACTACCGCGACGCCGGGATCCTCGCCGCAAAGATCCTGCGCGACGGTGCTCGGGATATACGGGTGGGGGGTTCCTATCTCGAACTGGTCGAGACTGTGGAGTCCCGCGTGATGGATGAAGGCGCGGATCTCGCGTTCCCGTTGAACGTCTCATTGAACGAAGATGCCGCGCATGACACAGCCTCCACCGGTGACGAACGGGTGTTCGCGAACGGGGATGTCGTGAAACTCGATCTCGGCGTCCAGATTGACGGGTATATCGCAGACACGGCAACCACGGTCGACCTGGGCGACAACCCGCTCCTTGTCGAAGCGTCCCGCGAGGCACTCGAAGCCGCCATAAAAAAAGTCCGTCCCGGGGTCACGGCGGGCGAACTCGGAGTAGCCATCCAGCACGAGATCGAAAGCCGGGGATTTCACCCGGTTGCCAACCTGACGGGTCATGGACTCGATCAGTACATCATTCACCAGGCTCCCACGATCCCGAATGTCGGGATCACCGGCGGCGCGGTCATCAAGGAAGGGATGGTCTTTGCCATCGAACCGTTTGCAAGCACGGGCAGCGGGCGCGTGGGAGAGCGGACGCGCGTGGAGATCTACTCGCAGATCGGGATCAAGCCGGTCCGAATTCCTTCCGCCCGACAACTCCTCGAAAAGGTGCGGTCCCGGAGGGGGTTGCCATTCGCGCGCCGCTGGATGCAGAACAAAAAAATGGACCTTGCCATCGCCGGGCTCGTCCGGTCCCAGGTGCTCTGGGGATACCCGGTCTTGTCGGATATCGCGGGGTGCCGGGTCTCGCAGCACGAGCACACCCTGATCGTGACCGAAGACGGGTGCATCGTGACCACCCGCTGAGATAGTTATATGCCGTTCTACGAGGAATATTAAAAGTTACAACTATGTCTGGTGATTCTGAAATCCTGCATATCATGGAGATCCTTCTGACTGCTGATATCTTCAACCAGCACCCGGAGCTCAATATCAATGACCTGACACCAACCTGCCGGGAGATATTCAGCACGGTCGGGGCGAAGGATGTGAAACGTCCCGTGTACGTGAGCGACGGTCTGATCAAACGCTCACTCGATATTACGGACGCTCACCAGAAGGTTTCCACCAATCCGTTTGTTGCCTACGAAGATTTTGGGCAGCGCATGAAGATTACCACCCTCAAACCCGCTGCGGATTGGTTCCTCAACCAGGGAGGAAAAGCACTGGTCGCAAAGAACCCCACGCTTGCGTTTTACTTTGAGAAACTTGATTCAACCGGCATCACCTACAAGGCGGTCCGGCAGGCGAACCCGCCGTACGAGGACACCAAAGCCTACATCGATGCCAAGATCGCGAAGCTTGTCATCGAAGATGAAAAACTCCGGGGCGCGCTCGATCTCGTCATTGTCTATGCGCCCGATGAAGTCGAACAGCAGATGGGGGATATCATCTGCTCCCAGGAACAGACTGCGATCATCCACAAGATCCACCACGCGCTGCTGCACCGGGACTTCTTGTCCCGTCACCACATATACGAGGTGGGCAAACTGCTCTTTGTCGGACCGCCCGGCACCGGAAAGACGTCGCTTGCTCTCGCGATGTCCCACTCGATGCACATGCCGATCCTGGAAGTCCGGCTCTCGATGATCACGTCCCAGTATCTTGGGGAGACCTCAAAAAATATCGATAAGATCTTTGATCTCGCAAAGAAACTCTCGCCGTCCATCCTCTTCATCGATGAGTTTGATTTTGTCGCGAAGAGCCGGGTCACCGATGACCATGGCGCGATGAAACGTGCGGTCAACGCACTCTTGAAAAATATCGA
>JAQTSH010000071.1:0-2493 GCA_028711405.1 Methanoregula sp. | reverse complement strand
CAGCCATTTGAACTGGCGGGCGTCTCCATCACGCCGGTGATCGTGCGGCATCCCCCGGCGTTTACCTGCGGGTACGTGTTCAGCGCGAATGGCGTCCGGGTGGGGTTCACGTCGGATACGAACGCGGGGATCCCGGATGAGAGCCTGGCACTCTTAAAAAACTGTGACCTGTTGCTCGTAGATGCGCTGGTGCCGTCCCATATGACGGTCGCGAAGCACATGAACTATCTCGATGCCTGTATGCTCGCCGATTCGTTGGGGGCAAAGGATTTCCGGTGTATTCACGTGAGTCATATGATGCCGTGGGAGTATCCGCACCTTGCCGGGGATAGCGACGTGTTTGAATTTGATTGATGTGCCGGATCAATCCTGCGGTATTGGTCGCATACCATCCGGTGCGCTGCTCTTTTTTTGTGCCTGAACCTGTGGGGTGCAACGGTTTTTTCCGGTTTTGGTCCGGGTACGTTTTTCCGGGGCTGATCCGGTTCCTGCCAACCACCCATACTTTAATAGTTCACCTGTTCCCAAAGATAGGTGCATGATTGTTAAAGTGCTTGAGCTCGAAAAAGACAAGGTGCGCCTGACCATCCAGGGGGAGGGGCATACGTTCATGAACGCCCTTGTCGAAGAGATCTTACGCGATCCGGATGTGGATGTCGCCAAATACGTGATCGAGTTCCAGTTCTCTGACCCGGAGTTACTCGTCACGACGAATGGGAAGAAGAATCCGTTAAATATTGTGAAAAAAGGGTGCAAACGGATCTCCGGGCATTGCGATGATCTCCTGAAAGGGTTGAAGAAAGCGAAGTAATCCTCTTTTCAATAATGCCGGTGCGGGTCGGAGGGTTGTCTTCGGACGCATCCTGTTTTCCGGGGGGTTTAGGGTTTTGTCCGGGGTTGCGACCGCTTACGCGGCGGGGCGATCCGCCCGGTCTTGGGTGAGAGGTCAGGATTTTTTTTTTAGCCACGTGTTGCCAGTTCCTGCACCGTCGTCCGCTCAGCGTATCGCGGAACGCCGGCAGCGTATCGACTTTGGCCACGATCCGGTCGTGCCCGGCGGTTATGGTTTGGCGGAGGTGGAGTTCGAGATCGTTCTCGGATCGTGATAGCGTGGTATGACATGACACTTCGGTTTCATGGGAAGTCAACGATGATGGCTCGTGATTAAAGCTCCATTTACCCACACAAACAAATCTCTTATAAGTGTATTCTGAGTTTACTTACACCTCTTTGTGCCAAATGCGTAAACTTTAGTTAACTTACAGGGGGAATTTTATTGTAGATAAACCAAATGTACAGTTGTAAGAGTTGTGATGAATTATGGGACGAAAAGCAGGGGAACTTGTTAGACAGGATCGTGGGTATGAGACATTCATCCCCTATCCATTACCACCAGAGATCGAATACGATGATGAGTTGCATTTCCTCCTCTCAAAGGCTGACGCAGCCCTTGCCCGCCTCGACGGGGTGACTGAGGTCCTCCCGAATCCTGATATTTTTGTTGCGATGTACGTAAAGAAAGAAGCGTTGTTATCCGCCCAGATCGAGGGAACGCAGGTCTCCCTCCAGGGAGTGTTGGAGTTCGAAGCAAATCTCAAGCCAAAGGAGGATATCCGGGATATCCGGGAGGTCATCAATTACATACGAGCCATGAATTATGGTGTTCTTCAACTTCAGGAGGGTGACCTGAACCTTGCATTAATCAACGAGTCTCATAAGACGCTCATCACCGGAACACGAGGATCGGATAAGAATCCCGGTAGATACAAAGACAAACAAAATTTTTTGGGAACTCCGGGAGGATCAATCTTTCAGGCATCATTCATCCCCCCACCTCCGGCAAGAATAGAACAGCTGATGCGGGAACTTGAAACTTTTATCAAAGAGAAGGACAAACTGCCAGTACTCATTAAAATTGCACTGATTCATGCGCAATTTGAAACAATACATCCTTACCTTGATGGTAACGGGAGAATGGGTCGACTTCTTATTACGTACTACCTCTATTGGACGAAATCGCTGTCAAAGCCCCTGCTCTATCTGAGTTTTTACCTCAAGAAGTACAAACCGGAATATGCTGAACGTCTCAACAGGATCCGGTTCCATGATGACTGGGAAGCCTGGCTGAAATTTTTCTTAAAAGGTGTCATTGAAGTATCCGAGAATGCAATTCAATCGGCACGAGAGATTATCGCGCTGAAGGATAGTTCAATCAAAAAACTCATTGAAAACAAGGTAGGAGGAACGAATGCAATCCGGTTGCTCGATCTCTTATTCGACAATCCAACAGTCTCGATTCGAGAAGTAGCAAACGATCTGAAAATTAGTCCGGTTGCAGCAAACAAACTAGTGAACAAAATGGTGGGGTTAGGAATTCTGCAGGAGATTACCGGAAAAGAACGCTACCAGATATTTGCTTTTGTTGATTTTATCAAGATTATTGAAAAAGGGACCGTAGTATAATCATCTCTTCCCTTCACTTCGGTCTCTCCT
>JAQTSH010000070.1 GCA_028711405.1 Methanoregula sp. | reverse complement strand
CAGGGTGATGACAAAAAAACTCTCCCAGCCTTCGAGGATCCCGGTGATCGATCCCCATAGTATATTTTTGGTGTTTACCCCAATGTGCGATCTCAACCGGTGTAACTCTTTTGAGATTTCATCAATTGCCCGGTCTCGTGTGACACGACACTCCTTCGCTTCCGTCATATCGCGATACACGATCGTATCCCATCCCCCACCGGCTTCGCGGGCGGGGAGTTTTACGGCGTATATATCCCCCGTTCCCTCATGAAAAACCAGGTTCTTTTGCGTCTCAGGAATATCTGCATGCCGGAGGATCTGCTCTTCTTCTTTGGAAAGATCCGGTACTCCCCTGATGACCTTCCAGTCATTCCCATCCGGCTCACCGCGTGACTCTTCTTTTGAGGATACCCGGTCATAGACGAGTGTTCCTGAGGTTATCGGAAAACCGGATTGACGCGGGATCAGTTCCTGTGGATGTTCCCCCGATAAATAATTGCCCGGCTGAATCCTGATAGTGAGTGGATACTGATCGTGTTTCGAGACGATCACCGACAGGATGACCGGTTGCTGTGTTGCCGTATTGGCACGCAGCCCGTTCCGGACTAACATGCGGGTATCCCCATAGACAATGACAGAGGGGATGTCATACGCCAAAACCTCATCATCCCTGGTGGGCAACGGGTGCTTCTGACGCCAGTGGGAATACAGCAGGACGTCCATCGCGGTTGTGATGTCGATGAGTTTGCGGGAATGTTCATCATACCGCGAGATCGCATCCAGGGCTGCATAAAAAGCCTCTTTTCCCGGGATATTCTGCCCGAATCCCGCCAATGTGGGGAGATCTGTGCCCTCGATCCAGGTGGGCAACAGGGCAGCACTTACCGGATCGACAGCACTGTTGATTGCCCATACGGTCAGCAGGGTGCCGGGAGACGTGGCGTTGTTTCGCGGAGGGTGACCGCATACGCGGTCGATCGTCCGGGCAATTTTGAGTTCCTGCGCGATATGCCAGAGGACTGTGACATCGCCAGAACGAACGGATCGTTCGGGGGGTGTCCATTTCATCACCGTCTTTTTGGGGAGCGGTACCTTCTCCTGATCACCTTCGACACCAAGATATTCGACGAATTCACTCACGACCTTCCCGTCTCTCCGGACGCTCCTGTATTTGCAGAGTACCACCTTATTCCCGCGTTTCATCCGCCGAATCCAGACCATGAGGAGTACGTCCATCACGAAAAAATTAAAGTGTTTCCATTCTCCATGCTCCGAATCTGAAATGAAGCATACAATGAAAAGATCATCGCCCGTTTTCAAACCGGTATCTGACCTGCACCACTCACACGGAGGGGGTGTCAGGGAATCTTAACACTGCCGGAGATACTCCCGGATAAAAGAGCATTTTCCAGCAGTCCGTTGCCGGATCAGCCCTCCCGCGCCTCAACGACGATTGCATCGACCCCGAGATTCAGCAGGGGTCCATCCGCCGAGGGATACGCGATCTCCCGGAGGATCTCCTCGGTCCGTTTCAGCAGCCTGGGCTCCAGGGATTCTGCCTCCACGAGAAGGGAGAACGTGATCAGGTTGTGGAGCAGGGCGGTATTTCCCTCTGAGAAGACCGTACCTGCCCGAAGATAGCCCGGCAGGTAGATGACGGTATGGGGGATCTCGTCTCGCTCGAGAATATCCCTGACATTCCAGCTGGTGAACGTGGGATCTGCGATCCGGGTCTCCGGGAGGATGTCTTTGTAGATGAAATTGAGGACAGAACAAAAATTCGAGGGAGCACCGTGATAGCAGACCGCCCTCCCGTGATCGGCGACCAACCCGAATGCGTTTTTGAGATAGGGTTTGGGATCCGGCATAAAACAGTACGTACAATGTGAGAGGAGCACCAGGTCGAACTTCTTATTGAACTCAGAGTGTGGCGTAAAAAAATCCTGGATGATCTCTTTTTCCACCGGTATATCCCGCAGGTTCTCATGCAGTTGCCGGACATGATCCACGGAAGGTTCGATGGCGGTATACGAACGGACGGGGATGGTGCAGCGTGTGAGAAACGATCGGGCAAACGTGCCGGTACCAGCACCGATATCCAGGATAGAGATGCCTCCCGGATCATGCGTCCAGGTGAGATCGAGAAGATGCCGGAGCATGAAGGGGTATTCTTCCGAGAATCTCTCGAGGACATGGAACGCTTCAATATACCGGTCGAACGTGATACATCTCATGCCAGCTACTCTCCAGGTACAAGGTAAAAGCACCCGTGGAACTATGAATGTTCCGGTACGTCCGGGTACGGAATCGATACCGGGGATGTATTGGTGGGTGCTGCCAAACCCTCAAACCAGACTACGGCAAGGACCGCCTCATGGATCGCCGCGTTGCCATGGGGGTGGTCAGGAGAGGGTGTTGCCGGGCAGCACACCCGGCTGGGGCATTCGTTCCCGCTTGTAACAATGCCCGCACAGCCGCACGAGGTCGTCGGATCCGTCCACTCCGCCCGCACACCAGAACCGTCCCGATTACGGCAGTTATCTGGGCATACTGAAGACCCCCACCCATCCGATTCTTATAAAAAATGGGAACACTGATCAGGTACGAGTGAATTTCAAGAGGGATGACCATGACCGATGACCCGTGCCCTGGTTTGGTGGATGAAGACCTTCTCGAGCAGGCAATCCCCCTGTTCGCGATAAAAAAAATCGATCAAACGACTCGCAAATATTTCCTCAAACAAATACATGGCACCGTACCCAATATCCGGGTCGCCTGGGCTGCCTGCGAATCAGCGATAGTTCCGGGTCTGCATAACCAGGATCTGATGAAGGCATATCTGCGGATCGCGGATCGGCTTAACGAAGTTGAATTATTCAAATCAGCCGCCCTGTTTTATCACAAGGCAGTCCTCACAGACCCAACAGATCCAACAGTCTGGGTACACCAGGGATTGTTTTATTTCAAGCAGGAAAAATTCATTGTTGCCCTCGCCTGTTTTTTGAATATCTCTTCAAACGTTGGAACGATATACGTGGTAAAGACCTTAAACGCTCTCGGCTGGCACGATCAGGCACGTGCCTGTCTGAACACTCTCCAGCCCACAAAAGACGAAGAGGGGATCTTTTATCTGGTGAAGGCGGAATGCCTTTATGCACAAGGCGACTACCAGAACGCGCTCTTCGAACTGAACAAGGTCATTGATGATGCCTCGTCCTGGGATACCTGGTTTACCTATGCCCAAATCTGCGTGAAAGCGGGAGAGAATGACGGATTGATCCGCTCATTGCCCCATATTCTTCCGCATTGGAACCTGGATATGTCTGGATGGTTGTGGTCCTATCAACCGTTCACAAAACGTGATGACCTGGAATGGATCGATGATCTCGTGGGTGAAGAGGGGATCTATTGTATGAATAAAGAGGCGGCGAATCGTTTTCTTCTGACTCTCCTTGTTGCACACCGGGAGAAACCTGAACGTGTCACTGCCAGGATCAATGCATTTCTTGTACGGGCGGGTGCGGATTTTGACACACTCTGGCAGGTGATCGCAAAAATCCCTTCGGACACCTGGATTTGTGTGCCTAAAAACGAGCGACTGCATTCGAATGCCTACCGTCATGAGATGGTCCGCCGGATGGCAGTATACCTGGAAAAATATGAGGGCGATGCCCGTGGTTTATGGTCGGGCGTTACAGCAGGGGAAGTGTTGAGGAGGCTTGAGGAGATTGGATTTGGCGAAGCGGTTACTGACTATCTCATGCGGCTCCTGATTAAATATCAGGAGGTTCGCGGAGAAGCGGGTGATGTGTGGGACGATGATCCTCACGTGAACCGGGTGCTCGCACGCTATATCCTGGGTCAGGACGCACTCCCGGCTCACCCGGATGTTGTATACCCCATCCGGAAATATTTCCGGCATGTGGATGCGGGACTTCACCGGACTGGAACCTCACTCTGTAAGGTGAAGGTTCGTACCTGCAGTTGCTGTGAACTGTCGAAAACCTGTATCACCTTCAGGATTCATGGGGGTGAGAAGAGAGGTATATTCTGGAACTTATGGCGGATGGATGAGGAAGAGGATTACCCCTACTCCTTTTACGTAGGTGAAGAGGTCTGTCTCGCGGGGACGTCTGTTCAGGGAACGGTTACACGCGAATTGCAGGAATCGCTAGAGGCTTGTATCCACCTTGCAGATATCGAGGATTTACCGGAAGAAGTTGGAGTGTTTTACGACCTGATACGAAAACCGCCCCTTGTAAAGAATCAGAAATGCTGACGGCAATCATGCTGCAACCGGCGGAACAGACAATAGTAACCCGGGCACACTGAAGACCCCCACCCATCCGATTCTATTAAAAAATGGGAACACAGATCAGGTATGAGTGAATTTCACGAGGGAATGTGATGACCGATCAACCGCGCCCTATTTTAGTGGATGAAGACCTTCTCAAGCGGGCAATCCCCCAGTTCGAGTTAAAAAAATTCAACGCAATAACATTCGAATATTACCTCAAGCAACTACCGGATACCCCACCTGATATTAAGGTAGCTTTGGCTGCCTGCGAATCAGCGATTGTTCCGGGTTTGAATAACAAGGACCGGATGAAGGCATATCTCCGGATCGCGGATCGGCTGAATGAGGTTGAATTATTCGACTCAGCCGCCTTCTTTTATCATAAGGCAGTCCTCATAGACCCAGAGGATCCGACGGTCTGGATACGCCAGGGACTGGTTTATATCAAGCAGGAAAGATTTATCGTTGCCCTCGCATGTTTTTTAAATATCTCTTCAAACATTGGAACAATATACGCGGCAAAGACCTTAAACGCTCTTGGTTGGCACGATCAGGCATGTGCCTGCCTGAACACCCTGCAACCCACAAAAGACGAAGTGGGGATCTTTTATCTGGTGAAGGCGGAATGCCTCAATGCACAAGACGACCCCCAGAACGCGCTTGTCGAACTGAACAAGGTCCTTTGTGATGACTCTTCCTGGGATACCTGGTATACCTATGCCCAAATCTGCCTGAAAGCGGGAGAATTTGATGGACTGATCCGTTCGTTACACTTTATTATGCCGCATTGGACCATGCATCTGTCAGAATGGAATCTGGTCTCTCGCACGTTCTCAAAACCGACTGAGATGGAATGGATCGATGATCTCGTCGGTAAAAAGGGGATCTATTGTATGAGTAAAAAAGCGGCGAATCGCTTTCTTCTGACTACACTTATGGCAAGGCGGGAGAAACCCAAACATGTTACTGCCCGGATCAAAGCATTTCTTTTACGGACCGGTGCGAATTTTGACACGGTCTGGCAGGTGATTGCGAATATCCCTCCGGATACCTGGGGTCACGTGCCTGAAAACGAGCGACTGCATCCGAGTGCCCACAGTCATGAGATGGTGCACCGGATGGCAGTATACCTGGAAACGTATGAGGGCGATGCCCGGGCTTTATGGTGTGGTGTTACTTTAGGGGAAGTCTTGAGAAGGCTTGATGAGATTGGATTTACCAAAACGGTTACTGACTATATCATCGAGATCCTATCGGAATCATTTGAAGTTACCGTGAACATGGACAAAGAGTGGAACGATGATCGTCACCTGAACCGGGTACTCGGACGTTTTATCTTTGGTCTGGATTCGCTGCCGGATCATCCGGAGGTTGTGTACAGAATCCGCAACTATTTCCGGCATGTGGATGCGGTGCTTCACAGGATCGGGACCACACTTTGTAAGATGAAGTATCGTACCTGCAATTGTTGTGAACTGTTAAAAACCTGTGTCACCCGAAATAAAGGGTTTGAGAAAGAACTGATATTGTGGCGATTAGACCTACTGAACGATGAAGAAAATTTCCCCACCCTCTTTAAAGTGGGTGAAGAGGTCTGTCTTGCGGGGACGTCTGTTCAGGGAACGGTTACAAGGGAACTGCAGGAATTGCAGCGGGAATTTCTCTTCCTCAAGGAAATTGAGGATTTACCAGAAGAAGTTGGAGCGTTTTACGATCTGATACGAGCCCCGCCCCTTGTAAAGTATCAAAAATGCTGACGGTAATCATGCTGCAACCGGCGGAAAATAATATGCATAAGCCGCAGTCCCAAGGGAAAAATAGGGGGTTGCAATCCCCCGACATCATCACAAGCCGTTTCGCGTCGCGAGCCGGGAGTGTATCATGACAAAAAAGAAGAAACCTATCTCAAAATACCAACCGTGGATTGATGCGCAGAGACACTTCCATCTCTCCGATGAACAGGTACTGATGGCGCGGGAACTGGGTCTGAACCCCCATAAGTTTGGCAAACTGGCGAATGCCCGGGATGAACCGTGGAAATCCCCGCTTCCTGAATACATCGAGGAACTGTATCTCAAACATATGAAGAAGACAACAACCGGCAGTGTCCGGACCTTCGCCCAGATGGTCCGGGATGAGAAACAAAAAAAGACCAAACCCGCGAAGACCCCTGCGGAACCCGGTGCGGGAGCGGTACGTGCGACGGAGACTGACACCCCTGAACATCCCTCCGTGAACCCTGATTCCCCGGCAGGATCAGGCGACGTGAAATGAAAACCGGCATACCTCTCCCCCACGAATCATCTTCGTGCCGGTGACTGTGGAGCCGGACTGTGGACGAATGCCCGTACCCACCGACAACGATATGTGCCGGGAGGAGAAACCCGGACATACCTGTGATCCTGCATGAGGGTTTCAGGCGGGCACGACTACCGGGCAGCCGGAGACGGAGGTATTATTTTGACAGACAAGAGCGAGTGGACAAAGAAAGGGGGCACGATCAGCAACGTGACGGCGGAGAAGGAATACGGGGTAGACTATGACTTCATCGTCCGGGGGATCCGGGCGGGCAAACTCCAATATCGTGAAGGAGAGGTCTGGGGGAATCCCTTCTTGCGGCTGCTTCGAAGCCAGGTGGAACAGTACATCGCCGAGGAACGGGGAGCAGACTATGTAGCCGACAGAAAAAAGGCAACAGAGCTCCGCGCGGTAAAAAAAGAGATGACCCAGCTGAAGAACCGGTTAAAAGTACTTGAGCTCCGGAAAGCCGAACTCGAAAAGAAGAGCTGAAGTGAGGTGCCCGGGATTTTCCGGGCAGCGACTGTTCAGGACGTTTTGCGGAAGGCGACGGAGACCGGGCACTCTCTCCGGGGGTCATGCGCCCCCACTCCCAGATCCCCCGGTCGAACCGGCGCCGCACAACCCCTCTCCCGTTCCACCAGTCCGACAACAATCCCTCCCGTTCGTTCGGGCTTTTTGCCGTGCCACAACCCGCATCCATGCGGTATAAATCCCCTCCGGGTCTATAGATCGCCTGAGAACAGCATGACGGATATCGAAACTGAGGATCCCGTGGCGCGGGGTATCCCCTACCGGGCAGTTGCCCTGGGGATCCCGGTCCTCGTCGTCATCATTCACATGAGCATCATGGCAGCGACGCTTCCCTCCATGCTCTTTATCACCATGGTCGGGCTCATCGTCGCGTATCTCCTTCCCCCGGCGGGGAAAGAGACGGTCATCCCCATTGGGATCGCGCTTGGGATCCCGTGGTGGTACATGGCGCTCTCCATCGTCATGATCGATGTCGAGACCTGTCTCTTTATGGCGTTGAACTTCGATCTCGCGTACCGGATTCCCTTCCTCGGATCCCTGCTCGCGGATCTTACTGCTAAAACCCGGCAGTTCATCACCACCCACCGGTGGTTTGCCGGCATCGGGTTCTTTGCCATCCTTTTAATGGTGATGGTGCCGGTCTTCGGGAGCGGGGGTAT
>JAQTSH010000069.1:4494-7885 GCA_028711405.1 Methanoregula sp. | reverse complement strand
GAGACCGGGTACTGCAAAGGCATCGAGAACTATTCAAGGCATTTTGACGGCAGGCAACCGGGTGAGAAACCCTACTGCCTGCTCGACTACTTCCCGCAAGACTTCCTCATCATCATCGACGAGAGCCACCAGACGATCCCCCAACTGCACGGCATGTACAACGGGGACCGGTCCCGCAAGCAGACGCTCGTTGATTACGGGTTCCGGCTCCCCAGCACGCTCGACAACCGACCCCTGAAGTTCCACGAGTTCGAACAGTACATGGAGCAGGCGGTCTTTGTCTCTGCCACGCCCGGACCCTACGAACTCAGGCACTCATCCCAGGTCGTCGAGCAGATCATCCGCCCCACCGGGCTTGTCGATCCGGAGGTCGAAGTGCGCCCCATCGAAGGGCAGACCGAGGACGTGATCCGGGAGGTGCAGGCAACTGTCGCCCGGGGCGACCGGGTGCTGGTCACCACGCTCACAAAACGGCTCGCGGAAGAACTCTCCGAGTACCTCGCCA
Source organism: Methanoregula sp. (assembly GCA_028711405.1). Classification (GTDB taxonomy): domain Archaea; phylum Halobacteriota; class Methanomicrobia; order Methanomicrobiales; family Methanospirillaceae; genus Methanoregula. Next base: position 7,380 of record JAQTSH010000069.1, on the reverse strand, counting down.
ACCGGGGCATCCGGACCCGGTACCTCCACTCCGAGATCCAGACGCTGGAGCGGAGCGAGATCATCCGCGAACTCCGGCTTGGTACGTTCGATGTGCTCGTCGGGATCAACCTGCTCCGGGAGGGTCTGGACATCCCCGAAGTCGGGTTCATCGGCATCCTTGATGCGGACAAGGAAGGATTTCTCCGGGACGCGAAAAGCCTGATCCAGATCATCGGGCGTGCGGCACGGAATGTGAACGCGAAGGTGGTGCTCTACGCTGATACGATGACCGACTCGATGAAGGCAGCGATCTCCGAGACCCGACGGCGGCGCACGATGCAGGTCGCGTATAACGAGGAGCACCATATCGTCCCCCAGACGATCATAAAACCCGTCAAAGAGAAGGAGGTCGAGATCAAGGACACAAAACATGTGCCGAAGGCAGAGATCCCCAATGTCGTCATCGAGATCGAGAAGCAGATGCGGGACGCCGCAGACAACCTCGACTTCGAACGGGCGATTGCGCTCCGGGACCAGATCAAGAAACTGAATGAGAGGTTACGAAGTGCCGGAACGCACTTGTAATTTTTTGGAAACCGATTCAGATACGTATACCGTGGAAGACGTATGACAGGTCCGGTTGAGATGCGAATAGAACCCGGTTTACATTTAGGTTTACCGGAATTTTTTTTGGTTTACGAAATTCGGTTGATATGCGGTTTTTGATGTTGCAATTGCAAACCGTTTCGTAGACAAAATTTTTAACCCTCAATGACGGTTGTGTATCAGAATTTTACATATTTGAGACACAAAGAGATCTTGTGTCTCACCGGTGATACACAAGAGGTTGTTGTGTACCATTTTTTTGATTTTGTGGTACACAAGAAAACCATATGTCAATTGAATCAACACGTTGAGATGAAGACGCCCGCATCTTGTCACTCCGCACCGGCTCCGTTCCGGCGATGACGGCTCCCCAGCACGCTCGACAACCGACCCCTGAAGTTCCACGAGTTCGAACAATACATGGAGCAGGCGGTCTTTGTCTCCGCCACGCCCGGACCCTACGAGCTCAGGCACTCCACCCAGGTCGTCGAGCAGATCATCCGCCCCACCGGGCTTGTCGATCCGGAGGTCGAAGTGCGCCCCATCGAAGGGCAGACCGGGGACGTGATACGGGAAGTGCAGACAATCTCGACTTCGAACGGGCGATTGCGCTCCGGGACCAGATCAAGAAACTGAATGAACGGCTACGAAGTGCCGGAACGCACCCGTAACCCTGGATCATCTTTTCCCGGAACAGCGTCTCCGGAAATTTATCTCCCCGTGCACCAGTCCGTGCGACCAAAAAAGATTTCCGGACTCTTATCTGATCTCCGGAATTATTCGAAAGAGTATCCGGGGATTACCCGAACCCCCATTGCGCCAGCGTCGTGCGGGAAGGATCGACATCGTTCCATTGCCAGCCAAGCGCCTCGATGATGCGGGAGATCGGCTGCTGGATCGTCTTTTCGAGCATCAGTTCCAGGTCAGGAACAAACTCTTTGGGCACCTGGTCCCCGTACTCGAAACAGAGCACATCCGTCTTCGGGTATTTTCCGGTGACCGCTTTGATGTAGATCCGCTTGGGCTTACTGCCCTTCCCAAACTCCGTGTGCAGGTACTCGTTTGCATATTTGGCGCCCCGCACCTGTATCTCGTCGGTATCGTACTTGTCGAGCGATTTACCAATCCCGCCGGGAATACCGATTTCATCAAGTGAATATTTGCCGGCGCGGTATCGCGTGATCACTTCCGACAGGTATGCCTTCACAACCTCGTATCCTTCACCCGCGAGGATCATCCCCATCACTCTCGTCTGGACGACTTTCGTCACCTGGGGGGTATCGGAGCGCCGGATCTCAAAGCCCACGATATCCACCTGGTTCACTTCCTTGCCCTCTTTCCAGACGAGCTGCCCTGCGTACCGCTTCTTCTTCCCTGCCTGGAAGAACCGGGCATAGATCTTCTCGAACTTGATCGAGAAGAAATGCATATCGGCATTCAGTTCGCGTTTGGCAAACTCCTTGTAACTCTCGTTTAAGTGCTTCTCGATCGCACGGGCAGTCGCGATCGTCTCGTTCAACGGTGCCGGCGGGAGATGCACCATGCAGGAATCCGTGTCGCCGTAGATCACCGTGTATCCTTCCTTCTCGATGACCCGCCGGGTATGCTCGATGATCGCCCTGCCGACAGAGGTCACCGCAGCGCCGATCTCGCGGTCGTAGAGCCGGAAACGGGTGAACCCCGACACGCCATAATACGTGTTCATGATCACCTTGAGCACATTCTGCTGCATGTCGTAGAGCACATACTGGGGAGACCCGAAGGGGAAAGTGTTGCGCAGCGTCTTTTTTTCATCCCGTTCGGTCAGGAGTTCGGAAAGGATGCTCCGCGTCAGACCGTCCGGCTGCTTCTTGAACCGGATGCCGTTCGGGGCGACGAGTTCCCCGCTGGGATCTTTTGTCTCCATCGAGGCGTTGATCGTCATCATCGCCATCGGGTACAGGGACTTGAGGTCGAGCACGACCACGTTCTCCCGCACGCCTTTACTGGGTTCAAAGACGGTCGCCCCCTCGAACTCGTCCGCATTGGCGAACCCTTTTGACGGCAGGACATACGTCCCGTGGGCTTTACGGAGGATGAATACATCGATCACGCTCGATGAGTTGAGCGTCCGGTCGAGCGGGCACCCGACATAGCGGGCGATCTCCCGGTAGAACTCGATGATGTTATCCTTCTTGTTGATCCCGACGCAGAGCTCCACATCCTTGAAGTTGTACTCGACAAGGAGCGCCGGTTGTTCCCGCCAGAGATCCGAGATCGTGCCGGTGTACCGCACCTTTCTCTGCCCCAGTTCATCCTC
>JAQTSH010000069.1:0-4394 GCA_028711405.1 Methanoregula sp. | reverse complement strand
GTGAGCCCGGTATCGATCATGAACCGGGTCGCAAACGGGATATCGGCTTCAAAGTGCCGGTACTGCTCCCGTGCTTCCCGCACATCCCCGGGGCGGACGAGATACAGCCGGCGCAGCGTCTCCCCCCGGATCGAGCGGTAGGTGGTGCCGGGTTCGAGCGTCACCTGAGATGGGTGCCGGGTGCCTGCCACTTGTTCGGCAGGTGCATAAAAGTAGGGCAGAAAGCCGGTCACATCGATCCGGTATGCCTCACCGTGAAGGTCCCTGCCGAAGACATGGATGACCGGACCGTCAGGGGCGTTGCTGTACTCCACCTGGTTGATCGCGATCTCGACATTGCCTGCACCCTCTACGATGTCAGGTGTCGTGAGGCTCGCGTCCTGCCGGACTGCCTGGGTCGCCATTTCAGGGCACCACCTGGCGGCACAGGGAGCCTGCAAACCGTCCGGCTTCGTCCATCTCCCGTCTCTCCCACGCGTCCAGTTCCCATTCCTCGATCTGGCAGATACCGTTGCGGTTCACCCACGCAGGTACACCCAGCGAGCACCCCCGGATACCGTACTCGCCATCAAGCACCGAGGAGCAGATGATCCGTTTCTTTGTCGTATCGAGGAGCAGGTGGACAAGCTGAACGATATGAAGCACCGGTCCGTACACCGTCCCCCCTTTCCCCTGGATCACCGGCATGCTCGCACCCCGGAGTTCCCCTAAGATCTCCTCCCGCTGGGGCTCACCAACCGGTCTTCCCAGCGTGGAGAAGACCGGGACCTGGTGCTCGCCATGTTCCCCGAGGACATACGCGGCACCGGGGATCTCACGCTTTTTTAACGCCAGCGCATACCGTGCGCTGTCCAGTTGCCCGCCAAACCCGACGCAGCGTTCAGATCCGATGCCGGTCGTTTTTGCGAGATAATAGTTGTTGATGTCCATGGGATTTGTCACCGTCACGAGGATGCCCGAAAAACCGATGAGCAGGGCTGCACATTCCCGGGTCGCAGGCAGGTTGGCATTCAGGAGATCCGCACGGGTCTTCACGGTCGGGTTCCGGGGGAGTCCCGCCGCGAACACGCAGATGTCCGCGTCCCTGATCTCCCGCGGGTCAGTCGAGATATGGGTCTGCAACCCGCTGTGTTCGAGATCGAGGACCTGGGCGTTCAAGAGACCGGCATTATGATCGTACAGGACGAGTTCATCGACAATCCCGAGCGACGCAGCGAGATAGGCAACTTCCCCCCCGATCCTGCCAACCCCGACAACTGCACAACGTGACATTTTGGTACAATAGTACGTATGATCATAAGAATTAACTCACGGGGTGGGTAGCACAAGACGTGTGAATTCATATCACGTCCATACCGGAGGTGAATGAATCCAAAAAAACCTCTCGTTTTGTAGCGTTGCTCTGCGGGCAGGTCACTCTCTGCTCTGACCGGGGGCTGGAAAATCAAAATGAACAGGTTATTAAAATCCACCACTAATTCTTGACCCGGTTACCATGCCAGATTGGGAATTTTATTTTGAAAATGGGAAAACCTTTAACAGATCGGGGAATTATAAAGAAGCCCTTTATTTTTTTTACATTGCATTAACAAAAAAACCACAGGACGCTGACACATATAATGAACGAGCATTCTCGTTAGAGCATCTGGGACGGCTTGACGAAGCATGCCGGGATCTCTTTTTTGCATTCTGCATAAATCCCCATCTGCATATAAAATCTGATAACCCGGTTGTATGGATTAACCTCTGTACACTTCTCGAAGAACACGGGGACTTCGGGCTGGTAAAAAAACTGATCAATATCGCAACAGGTCGATTTCCGGAGAATGAAGAGTTGCTCGAGCAAAGAGCACGGTTCCTGCCCGACCAGATTCAACCGAAAAATGTTCCTGAAACGCACAGGGAATCACCCCTAGACAAGAAGAGGATCGTCGTTGAAGTGCAGAGTGTGCATCATCCACGTGCAGAACCACAAAAGAGAATCGAACCTGAACCTGAATCAGTCGATGTGCTTTCATCTGACCCTCATTCCGGGTCTCACCCGGCACCCGATGTTCTTTTTTTATATGACTATTACCCGAAAAAGGATCGATTTACATCGGGAATAAACCCGAAACACGATTTTAATTCCAGCAGGATCCTGAATTTAAAAAGTATCGATACGAAAAATGAAGCAGCTGCACGAGCGAATAAAAAATATGTTCTATCTAAGCTGGACATGAACCGGATAACATTCTTTGCCGAACACATTGAACCTATACTCCAACCCTACACGGACCTGGTTATCTGTGTTGTCCCGAAATCAAAAAAGGCACGAGAACCATCCGGGATACGAATGGTCGCACAAAAGTTATGCGAGAACCACCATATAGATGGCACGGATATCATCGACAGACCTGTCGACAGGGAGCTACGGCATCTGGATGGAAACCGGGATTATCACGAAGAACTCGCCGCGTTACGGATCACAGACAGTAATCGGATTCAGGGAAAAACCGTTTTCCTCCTTGATGATGTGAAAACACAAGGTAATTCATTATTGGCTGGGCAGGAATTACTCGTGTCCAACGGGGCATTACAGGTCATCATGTTTGCATTAGGAAAAACATCATCCGGGAGTTGGTAATATGTCAGCATCAATGATTCAGGTGATTCTCACATTGCAATACCTGAAAATGAACAACAAAGAAATTGACAGTTTCACATCCCAGGATCTCCTCGTATCCGATAGTAGTTCGCTCTCTGATTCGATCCAGCATAATTCCCGGCTTCCCTCCAATAAACAAAATGCGATCACCCCGGGTTCTGTGGAGAATGCGTGGGATCTCTCAAAGGAGATCATACAATGTTCATTACGACAGGGAGTTCAGATTATCGCCAAAACCGATACTACATTTCCCATCATTCTTCGGGAGTTGAGTGACTGCCCACACCTGCTCCACGTCAAGGGAGATACGAAAATATTGAATTCTGATTGCATTGCGGTTGTTGGTACCCGGAATCCCACACAATTCGGAAGAGAAAAAGCCGGACAATTAAGTTCGGAACTGGCAAAAACGGGGATTACCATCGTCAGCGGTTTGGCAAAAGGAATCGATACGGCAGCTCATGAAGGTGCATTGAAATCTGAGGGGTGTACGATTGCAGTGCTCGCACACGGATTACAAACGGTTTACCCGGCAGAGAACCGGGGTCTCGCTACCCGTATCCTCAACCAGAATGGGGCATTAGTCTCTGAATATCCATGGTACACAACCATCCTGCCTCGCTACCTTGTTGCGAGAGATCGCATTCAAAGCGGAATGTCCCGGGGAGTGATGGTCATTGAGACCGGAGTGAAAGGCGGGACGATGCATACCGTTAAAAACTGCGTGGAACAAAATCGTCTTCTCATGGTTCTTCACCATCCTCCCGGATACGATACTGACGAGAATACATTGGGCAACAAAGAGATAACAAAAAAGTATTCAGGTTCCGGAAGATTTTACCTTATTGGTGAAAACGATGATGCAAAGATCATTATTGAGAGGATGCAGGATTTTCAAAAAGACATTCATCATTCAGACGAATCTTTGCCAACGGTCACCGGGAGTATCCATGCGAAGATGGCGCAGGATTCCGGACAAACGTCAATTCCCTGGTGTGTCCGGGAGAATCCGCCACAGTGTCCTGATGATGCCGGTTTCAGCCCGGATGAGAACCGGGGTTTTATGAAAGCAAGCGATCTGAAAAAAAGGACACATCATTCAAAACGGGATCAGAAATCCAAAAAAACAGAGATTTCAATGGGTCAGAAAACGTTGGGGGTTGAATCCTGACGTGCCGGTATGCAACGCGACCCTTGTAGAACGATACCCTCATTTTGTGCCGGACGTCATTTTTACTTTTATCATGCGTGCCCCGGATGTGTCCATTGATCGTGCATCGTCCAAAACCGTATGGATTCCTCATCAGATCCTTCACAAGATCCGCGTGGCTACCGGGTTTGCAGGATTCTTAAGAAAACCCGGATTGACCCCCCCCACCCTCACCAGAACCTCTGCCTGACAAAGCTGCTTATTATAATTAATAGTGACAATTTTTTCTCATGGTTGTGATCAGACCGGGACCGGTCACGATTGGGGGTGTGACGCTGGAGAACCACCTCCTGCTCGCAGCCGGCATACTCGGAACCACAGGGGCATCACTGTCGCGGATGCTCGTTTTGGGTGCCGGAGGCGTCGTCACGAAATCGATCGGTCCGTTCCCCAAGGACGGGCATGCAGGTCCGTGCGTGGCAATACTGGAGGATGGGATCTTAAACGCGATGGGTCTGCCCAACCCTTCAAAGGATTTTGTCGAAGAGATCACCCCCCTGGCAAAACGACCGGTGATCGTGAGCATCTTCGGGGGTA